>PNAR01000340.1 GCA_003169715.1 Acidobacteriaceae bacterium
ATCGTCGTCCTAAGATGGCGATACTGGTTTCTCGCTACGATCACTGTCTCGTGGATTTGCTCTATCGGCACAAGAGCGGTGAGCTGGCTTGCGATATCCCCTTGATTGTTTCTAATCATCCCGATAATCAAGCAATCGCTGAGTTCTACGGTGTTCCTTTCTTTTTCGTTCCGGCAAAATCGGGAGAGAAAGAAAGCGCCGAGAGACAAATTACAACCCTGCTCAAGGAACACAAGCCGGATCTAATTGTGCTGGCCCGATACATGCAAATTCTTAGTCCCACTTTTGTTAATGAGTATGCCCACCGCATCATCAACATTCACCATTCGTTTCTGCCCGCATTCGTCGGCGCCAAGCCCTATCACCAGGCATTTGCTAGAGGAGTAAAGTTGATTGGCGCAACCAGCCACTACGTTACGGAAGTTCTTGACGACGGTCCCATCATTGAGCAGGACGTGATCCGCATCTCACACCGCGACTCGCTGGAGCACCTACTTCAAAAAGGGCGCGATCTGGAAAAGATCGTGCTCTCCCGTGCGGTGCGCTGGCATATCGAGAACCGCATATTGCTCTATGGCAGCAAGATGGTCGTATTCCACTAGATTGAACACCAGCTAAATTCGGGCATCCCCCCTATGTAACTTTAGTGTCCACCCTTAAGAGAGTCTTGTAGATGTACCCAAGTTAGTCTTAACTTGAGTTATTACCTTTTTGTTACCGGACCCTCTAAAAAGAAGGCCCAAGGGGAGACATTGGCCGAAGATCCAAAATGGGAACTTGCCATTCTGGCAACCGTGCAAGGCTTCTCGGAGAAGCTTTTACAAGACTCAGTAGGAGGAGAGGTTCCCGTTCCCGCCGGGCTAGAGGCTGTTTCTCTACAGCAGAATGACGGCGGCGTGATGGAAACTCTATCAGCCATGCGGCGCTGGCTGCGCTTGCTGGATATGGCAATTACGCCCGCCATGTTGCGGCGCGCTTTTACCCCCGACACCGATCCTGAAATTGCCGAAGCGATGCTCCGCTACTTTACCCGCAAAAAAGATCTTAGCGATGTGAATCGCGAAAAGACCGATCTGGTTGCGACGTTTCTTTATCGCCGCCCCAGAGTGCCGGGTCAATGGGAGCGCACGGGATACGGGTTGGACGGTTCTTTGCCCCTCGCGCCATTTGAAATTGCGCTCATTGAAATTCTCGCGGATACCGATGTCCCCTCGTTGCCCGAGGAACACGTTCAATTGTTGCGGCGTTTCGACAGTCTGCAAAAACAGGTGGAAGACTACCGCGATCTCTATGCCCTTCTCGATTCTGGCACGCTTCCGATGGTTCGCCAGATCAAACAGTCTTTCGATTCTTCTTTTTATCATCCAGGAGTGCTGGCGACCATAGCACCGTACAATGTCGCTTTTGGGCACAAGTTCGACGACCTGTTTCTCGCTGCCGCGGCCGAAATCAAGAGCTTCGCGGAAGCCTTGCAACAGCAAGGCGGAAGCATCCTTGGGACTGTAGATGGAGTTGACGTCACGGTCGAAGACGTCGGCAGCTTGAAAGAACCCGATCTGTTGAGCCTGGATTATGGGCAGGCTTTGCAAAAATTCTGGCGGGTTTCTCAGCTGAAAAAAGTTTTGGAACGCAGGCCTCCATTGCGCCGGATACCGCAACTGGTAAGGAATCCAGTCAAAGTTCATAGCGCCCCGCCGCAGAAAATCGAGCCTCGCCCAATTCTGAAGCCCATCCTTGACGTCCCCGCAATGCGATCAGCCCTGACGCCGCAGCAAGTTGCAGCCGAAGAGGCAAAACTTCTTCAAGTTGAGGAATCCATACGGGTGTTCGTTCGTGTCGCTGACCCGAAGTTCCGGCAGATTGTTCCCATGCGTTTCTTCAATCTGGCATTAACCCCGGCTGAAGCCGATGCCTACTGCGCGGACTACTCGGCGGAAAAAAGTTTGCGGGCCGGTATTGCGCGGGTGCAGTTGAGGCTCGTAGCCGTGACCGCTCGCATTACGACCGAACTTGAGGAACTGAAACGCGCCGGAAACTCGCCTTCACTATGGAAGCTGCACGTAGATTCTTTGATCGCTTTGCTCGAAGTTTCCCGTTCAACTTGTGAGAATGCGGATCGGGTGCTCGCCTCGGCAAATCAGCATGGCAGCAAAGAAGAAGTAGAAGCCCTTGAGAAATCAATGCAAAAGCTGGCCGACTGTTCCAGCCTTGCGCTAAAAACCCTAACTGGATCTTCGCAGGAAAAGAGCGCCGGCGCATCCACATCGAACTGAAAGATTCGCTAAACGCTGCATAGTACAATTCAGCCTTCTGTCCTTCCATGCACAAGGCAGTTCTTCTCTACAATCCCTTCTCAGGACGGCGTCCAAAGCGCCGGGTCGCGGACGTCGAAGCTGTATTGGGAGTGTTGCGTTCGTCGGGACTTGACGTTACGTCTGCCGCAACGACTTCGTCCCAGGGGACAAGCGACCAGGCCCGCCAAGCAATTGCCGATGGGTGCGACACCATATTTGCCTGCGGAGGAGACGGCACAATTCACGATGTCTTGCAGGCCGTGGTCGGCACACGAGTTGCCCTCGGCATCATCCCCCTGGGAACGGCCAATACTCTTGCCCATGATCTGCGCATCCCACTGTCTGCCGTACCGGCAGCTCATGCGGCTCTTGCTTCCCACCCTCGGCGTGTCGCAGCTGGAAGAATTACTTTTCAGGACCTTTTCGGTCAGTCCTCTTTCCGCTATTTCACCGTGACAGCAGGAGTCGGCGTGGATGCCCACTTGTTCTACAAACTTAATGTGCTCATTAAAGGCCGTTTTGGGATGCTCGCCTATTATTTGAAGGCCACAAGATTATGGCTTACGCATGACATGAGAATGTTCAAGATGGGAATGTCCGCCCCTGCGGGCGACCCCGCAAACGATCAGATTCAGTGGGAAGAGGTCTCGCAGCTCTTGGCGGTCCGCATTACACAATTTGGCGGCGTGCTCAGGGAACTCGCGCCCGGTGCTTCGCTCGCTAGAAATGACCTGCGGCTGGTGCTATTCAAAACGCAAAATCGCTTGCTGTATCTCGCATACATTTTGCGCGGATTGTTTGGCCGGCAATGGGCCGTATCAGGGATTGAATTAGCCGACGCACAAAAAGTTATGTGCCACGCATCACCGTCTCCGGAGAAGGAATCAAGAATTTTCGTAGAGGCCGACGGCGAACTACTCGGGACTTTACCCGCGGAGATTTCTATCGTGCCTGACGCATTCACGCTCCTCGCTCCGCAACGTCCTCAA
>PNAR01000527.1 GCA_003169715.1 Acidobacteriaceae bacterium
ATCATGATGTTATCTCCGATTTGGACAAAGCCTCTCGTGCTGACGTTGGCCAATCTGGCGGCCGAGGGCAAGTCGAGGTCGAAAGCGTCGGCGACGCCGATGCCGGTCGTGTTGTTCACTCCCCGAACCTGCGCGGTGTAGCTGCCCGGAGCCAGTGTCCCTATGAGTGCCGACTCCGCGTTGTTGGAGGGCGCCACGCCAGAGGCCTGAATCGCAGCAACTTGATCGGCAGTGATGATCCCGCCGATTACCGTAGTCATCCAATTGTCATTGCTCGCAATCAGAGCGCCAGTGTTGTCGTGAAGCTCGAGAGTTGGATCAGCCAGTGCACCGGGGATACCGGTAGAAGGTCCAATCCCGCGGACGATAACCGTCTTGGTCGAATCCGCCGGTCCTGTGACGATAAATCCGGTGATGAGTATATTGGCGTCGGTGCCGACTGGCAGCCTGGTCGAGATGTTGGCTGCGCTACCAGGGGTGGTGGCCGTCACCCGATCGTAGCCGATGACATCCATCACCTGAAGGTCCACATCTGACAGGTCGTTGAGCACGCCGTCACTGCTGAACGCGTTGAAGGCGTCGTTCGTGCCATCGGCCCAGTCCTGCAAATCGCCCATGTTCGCGTTGAAGTCGTTAAACGCCTTGAGGAGCGTCGTCCCGTTATCAAAGGAGAAAGATCTGCCCGGACCGCTGTTCAAACCCCGGACCCCCGCGCCGGTATAGTGGAACAAGTCCATCTGTTGATATTGCGGAGTCCCCGTGCCCGCGCCCATATTTCCGATGCGACCCATGATTTCCGTGAACTCGTGCATCGCCAGTCCGACGAAGTCGAATCTCCCGGCCACGGCGCGGTTGTTCGGGTCATAGGTGTACATTTGTCCACCTAAAAAGGTAAACGTTCCATCAAGCGTGACCGCGTCGTCTGGAATGATCCCCAATGCTTTGGCCTGCGCCTGTGTTACCTGATAAACGTGGTTTCCAGTAATCGGATCCGCCATTGGGATCGACCCACCCGCGCCGAGCGCCGTCGCATCATCCGCTGTCTTCGAGTCCGCTACCATCGCGTTTCGGAGGGCGGCATAGTCGTTAACCGTGCGGATGAAGGAGTTGCTCTCCCCGAGTCCATTAGTGCCGGCCCTTGAGGTCACCATGATGTTGACGTTGATGTTGTCATTATATCTGCTGGTTAACTGCAATGCAGTATACGTGCACGCCGCTTTCATCGCGGTGATGTCAGCCGCGCTCAAACCGGCGTTGGTGAACGTGGCATCCGGGGCGTAGGTCAGGTTGATGTTCAAAGCGGAAGCTGTTCCGCCTGCCGTGACAGCCAGGGCAAGGATCGCTAAGCAGAGGATTTTTTTCATGATTTGGGGCTCTTGATGGGTTGAAATTTGAACTTCGGCTCGGCTTTAGAAGAGTCCTTACCGGGCTGGTGATACCTTGACCCGAGACGTAATCGTGAGTCTCGCCGGGGAAATGGATTTGACGTCCGCGCGCACCGCCAGAGTTTCCAGCTGCGAGAGTGGAACCATCGCACGGAAGCTCGTGGCCGTTTCCGAGCCCTTGTTCACCTCCCCTCCGACGACTGCGATCTGATCCAACAGTTGCCTGGAGACCGAGGCCTCAATGTCAACCAGCACTCGCCCGGCATGTTTAATCGGAATGTTCGGTTCAAACGAGGTCGGTTTGTCGAAAGGAGGCTCTCCCCGACTTTGCTTCAAGGCGAGCACGATTTGAGTGTCGAGCTTCTTCAGGGTGGCTGCGGGCAATGTCTTCTCGTCGTTCGTCCACAGCAGAACCAGGTCGTTGCCCGCTCCCCCGTGGTAGTTGGCCACGAAATGGTAGGTCACTCCTCTGAAACTCAGCTCTACAATCTGCCCCTGCGTCAGGTTGCTGAAGGTCCCGATGATGACGCCGGGCCCAGTGTTCCGCACCACCATCAATTGGCTGCCCGGGGCCGGCGCAAAGTTGAGCGTGAGATTCACTGTCTTACCGATGGCCGTGAAACCGTTCGAGCTCACGGGCACTTCCGCGCCCGTGGAGTAGGTGGCATTCACGGCGGCGGCGAAAGTGCGAGCCGTCGAGAGAGCGAGCACCGCGAGCGCGGCAAGAAGGATTCGGGCGAGAAGTTGAAAGTGCGGGAATGTTTTGCAGTGCGGTTTCATGGTTTTCATCCTGGTGTGCGCCTCTTCTTTGGTGAGGGCCCGTCCTTCCTTACAGGAACACGGAAGCATGTCGAGCGTTCCTTGAACCGAACAAATCTCATAAGCCCTTTGATTTCTCGTGTTCGTGATCGAACAGACTGCGCACGATTACGCGCATGAAGAATGAGACCCGATAGAGGTCACAACTCTTCGTTTCCACTGCAGACGGCATACCTGCCACGACTGAAAGGAGGAAGAAAGGACGATGCGGACAACATTACGTGCATGAGCACGAAGGCCGCGCTAATTAGGACGCGACCGCGCGCATTGCCTAACGAATAGAGATTCCGTGGAGCCTAGGGGTCCGTTCCCCTTTTGTTATATTCGGCCAAAATGCATCAGGAAAGCGGTTCAGAAGGTCCTGTTTCTCGAGGGTCGAACCGCCCCCGGACCCCTTTTGTCATCATGGCCAAATCACGCTCTTTTTGCCTTCGCCAAGGCTACACTTGCTGTTGGGTTGTTCCCCGGCGGGGCGATGACGCCGACGCCAACGCGATCAAGCTACTTGGGTAATTTCGAAATCCGAAATTCGAATTCCGAGACAAATTCGAATTATCGAATGACAAAATCTCAGACTTGAGACCGCGATGCCAGTCGTCGCTTCAGCTCCGGCACAAATCGCAGAATCTCGCGGTCTTCGACCTGGTTCATCCCGGAATCGAATTCGTGCCAGAGTTCCATGGAACGCGGGTTCTCCATCGTCCATTGGTCCACTGCTCCGCGGGTTACTCTCCTCTCGCCATCTTCCAGCGATTTCGACCAGTAGTGATTGATTCGCAGGACTTCCGCCGTCGCAGGAATGGATTGCGAAGTTTTCACCGGCCTCTCGTTTTCATCCGAGGCGATAGCGCCGGTCTGGTAAAGCCAATGATGCGCATTGGCCGGGGCCGCCACCCGGCGCGGGTTGACGATACTCTTGATAATAGGGCTGATGCTCTCGGCACGAAGCAGGTAATTTTCCAAAACCAGTCCTTCGGGTCGGCGCAGGTGCCTGGATGACCCGAACATAAACCAATGCACCGTCAGGGCGGGATATGGCACATATCTCTTCAAGACCTTGCGAACGTCCTCGCTCCGGGTTGGAAAAAGAAATTCATCGTCATCCAGAAAGGCGATCCAGCGGGCTTCATGTTGGTGACGAGCGAGACAGTGCTCATCCGCCTTTGGAGCCGCCGGCGTGTGCGGCCATTCATACAGCGTGACGATTCCCGCATCCCGATATGGGGCGAGTGCTCGAAGATAATCGTCGGTGCTGTTGTTGTTATAGAGATAGAAATGCTCAAAGCCGACGATTTGATGAAATTCAATCCACTCAGGCAGGTACCGCGCGGCATTCTTGAATTTCAGAGAGGCGGTTAGCTCATAGCGAATCCGATATTCTTCCAGTGCCAGCGGAGCGGCGCGGACAAGCTGCCGCCCAGCCCGCCGAACTCTTCGCCACCAATCCCGCGCGAAATGTGAAAGCTCTCTCATGGTTAGGATCTCGTACCCAGGAAAACCCGTCTGTGTGACATACGGCAGCCCTCTACACGTTGAGGTTTACCCGTCTCGCCCGCAACTTATGCGTTGCAAATCACCAAATGGCACTCGAAAATCCAAGTTCTTTACGGGGTCTTAGCTCAGTTGG
>PNAR01000407.1 GCA_003169715.1 Acidobacteriaceae bacterium
CTCCGCTCCCTTCCCATGTGGTCGTTGCGGTATCCCCGGACTTTTCGTGTTGAATTTTTATCGTGCCAGCGAGTGTTCCAACGGCAAGCAGGTCAGTGGGGATGTCCTTTTTCGAATGGCGTGCGAGAGCAATCACGGACTGCAACGGCAAATCCTGAGCGAACACAGAAAAATGATATGTCGGGGATGCGGAGAACGACAGGTTCCCATGCAGAGTAATCGCACCGTCCCCTACGGGCGATTGGCAGATGATGTTGGACAGAGTTTGCGATGTGGAGGTGTAATTTCCGCCACATTGGGCCCGCAATCTCATCGGACTGCCTGCAAGGATGTCGTAGCGCCTGAAGTCCTCCACCGATGCTTGAGCGATCACCGCTAAATTCTCGGGCGTGCCGCTTATTTCCACGGATGCCGCCATATCCCCGCGCCACCCCTTGTCGCTGCCGTAAATCAGCTTGGACGCTTGTCCCAACTGTCCGCGGTCCCACTGCAAGTTAAGGCGCACTGGAGTTTGGTGAAGCAGCAACGCTCTTTGCCATGAACCAGTAATCTTCAGCTGGCCCGTGTCCGAGAAGTTCGAGTCAGTCCGGATGGGCTTTGCTTCGAGCCTCATCCCCCAGGAATTTTCTGAGTCCTGGAAAAGAGCAAAATCGGCGTCCGTAAGTGCGAACTGTTTCTTCTCCATTCCAAACTTAAAATTGATGCGGCCTCCTCTCGCCTCGATATAAGGAAATCCGGGGCGAGCTTCGTTCGCCGCTTTTCCAGTCGGAGCTACAGAAGCCCGCGCAGCCCGGTCCAGGAGATATTCCAGATTCCAATGACCGCCATTGCTGCGCACCAGATTAAGGCTCGGCTCGCTCAAGCTGAGGGTTGAGATTTCTAAATGTCCGCGGAGTAGCGACCTGATACGGAGATAAGCTGTAACTTCGCCGGAACTCAGCATAGGCTCTGGACTGAAAGCAGGATCGTCATACACAACAAAATTTTCCAGATCAAATCCAGGCTGGGGAAGAAAGCGCAAACTGGCTGACGAAATATCAACTCGCCGACCGAGCGACACGGAGATGGAATGGGCTATCTGGGTGCGTAGCCGTCCGACTGTGGGACGTATAACAAACAAAACCAGCAGCAGAACGCCAAGCAAAGCCACCAGCCCACGCCTGGAGCGCAACCAGCTCACCGCACCAACCTCAAAGTCCGGCGCCAGCGAGTCTGGTCAAAGAAATGAATGACCACATGGGCGACAAATCCCAGCCGCTGGCCGATTTCCGTCTGCTCATATTGGTCGGGTGGGGTCTCGAATGACCAATAGATGAACATGGGCCGCCCGACAACATTTTCCTTCGGAACGAAGCCCCAGTATCGGCTATCAAGACTAACGTCCCTGTTGTCGCCCATACCGAAGTAGCTGTTCTCAGGAACGACAATGTCGCCGCCCTGAATATGTTGCGGAAGAGTTAGAGCCCAATCTGGATTAACGCCATTGAAATCCGAAGGCGGCACTGCGGGAAAATTGTCACGATAAGGGTTGTAAGGGTCGTTGGGATTATGGATGACGTAGGGCTCATCCAGCTTTTCGCCATTGCGGTAGACGACTCCATCCCGCAAGTGGATGCGGTCGCCGGGAATTCCCATGACGCGCTTCACAACGTAAAGCCCAGGTTCAGCTGGCGAGAGAAAAACGAAGATATCACCACGCCTAATTTGCCGATAGGGCAAAATCGGCCCAATCCATGACGTTTTCGGAGAGAACCCAATGCGGTTCACAAAAACATGGTCGCCGATGAGCAGCGTCCTCTCCATGGAACTGGAGGGAATCTCAAAAGCCTGCACGATAAACGTAATAATGAACAGACCAGTGACCAAGACAGCGGCCAGTGAGACGAGAAATTCCACTGTCGTCTCGCGCGGCTTCTCTTCTATTGTTTCCTTTTTCGCCACTTAAATTCTTCTCCTTTGCGAATAATCTTTGAGCGAACCTGCTCCATGCGGCGGAGCCGAAGCTATAACCTGAATAGAACCGCATCACCGCACCAATCGCAGCGTACGACGCCATCGGGTCTGATCAAATAAATGAATCACTTCATGCGCCACAAATTCCAGTCGCGGGCCGATCCCTTTCTGCTCCCACTGGCCGCGTGGAGTTTCAAATGACCACCAAATAAATATGGGCTGGCCGATCACGTTATCTTTCGGAATAAAGCCCCAGTACCTGCTGTCCAAACTGTCATCACGATTATCGCCCATTCCGAAGTAATTGTTTTCGGGTACGACGATATCGTTCCCCTGAATGTGTTGTGGAAGAGTTAAAGCCCAATCCGGATTGACACCGTTGAAGTCCGAAGGAGGTATTGCCGGGAAGTTATCGCGATACGCATTGTAGCCGGCGTCTGGGTCATGAATCACGTAGGGTTCATCAAGTTTTTCGCCATTTCGATAAACAATTCCATCTTGCAAGTGAATGCGGTCTCCGGGAATTCCGATTACGCGCTTCACGACATCCATTCCTGGTTCGGCGGGATGAAGAAAGACAAAAATGTCGCCGCGTTTGATTTGACGATATGGCAGCAGCGGCCCCATCCACGATGTTTTCGGTGAAAACTGGATTCGACCAGCGAATAAGTGATCGCCAATTAACAGAGTATTTTCCATCGAACCGGTGGGGATTTCAAAAGGCTGAACGATAAACGTAATGATGAACAGACTGGTAACCAAAACGGCCGCTAATGACGCGAGAAATTCCACCGTTGTCTCGTGCCGCTTTTCTTCTTTATCTGGCTTTTTCATCACTCGAATTCATTCCCGGCAAGGAAGGTGTTGTCTTCATCAGTGGACTATGCGAAATGTACGATCCCAGCGAGTAATTTGGAACAGGTGTGTCAGCGCATGAGCGAAGTGAAAAAGCTTTTCGCCCGATGTGCGCTCCTCGCTGATATCGAGATCATCGTTTCGCACCGACCAGTAAATCACCAAAGGGCGTCCGACGATATTCTCCCTGGGAACAAAACCCCAATAGCGGCTGTCAAGGCTTTCGTCACGATTGTCCCCAAGTACGAAATAATGGTCTTCCGGGACAATCAATTGGCCATCCTCAACCAGCTTTTTCATCTGTTCCCACCATGTGCCCTCAAGCCCGGGTACGACGATATTCAGCCGCGGAAAATCATCTCGAAAAGCATCGTGCGCCGTCGCGCTATAACGCACATACGGTTCCCGCTGCGCGACGCCATTCACATACAATTCGCGATTGATCAATCGCAGCCGGTCTCCAGGAACACCTACTACGCGTTTTACGAAGTGCTCGCCGGGATGCACCGGATAGTGGAATACGATGATATCTCCTCGCCGCACCGGCTGGTACGGCATCACATGCCTCCAAAAATCGTCCCCGCCAAAGCGTAGCTTGTCCACCAACAAGTAATCGCCGATTAAGAGCGTGTTCTCCATGGATTCGGACGGAATCTGAAACGCTTGTACAACGAACGTAATTACAAAGATCGCAATCACAAAAACTGTGATGAGGAATTGCACCACTCCCAGCCAATCGTTGTATCTCGCCGGGTGTTTTTCGGCCGCTGACATCATGATGTGCCCGGATCGGGTTTGTCTGACGCATTGTCTTTGCCGGCAGTCGCCGCGAGATGTTCCAGCACGAGTCGCGCGGATTCCTGCTCCGCGCTCTTCTTCGTAGATCCCTCGGCTCGGCCCACGTATTCGGGGTCACACCTACTATTTACGTCTGTCAGGTGCGCTTCGATGGTGAAAGTCTTCTTATGCTGCGGGCCGTGTTCCTTAACTAGAACATATACCGGTTGCGCCCGGCCGATAGCCTGAAGTTTTTCTTGCAGCGCGGATTTGTAGTCAGTAAGCGGCAAAGAACCACCATCCGTAGCGATTCGCCCCAGTTCCGGATTCATAATTTCTCCTACTATCAGATTCCGGGCAGCACCCATTCCCCCATCTAGATAGAGTGCCGCCAGAATTGCCTCCAAAGCATCCACCAGCAAAGCCGTTTTTCTTCGTCCCCCGGATTTCTCTTCGCCCTTGCCAAGCCGCAGGTAGTCCCCGAGTCGAAGTTTGTGCGAGACCTTTACCAGGTGCTTCTCGCTGACCAAATGGGCTCGGAGCTTTGAAAGTTCCCCCTCTCGAAGATTTGGGAAACGGCGGCACAACTCTTCGGCGGAAACAAAACCCAATACTGCATCGCCAAGAAACTCAAGCTGCTCGTTATCCCCAGCTTGAAGGTCGCCGCCGTTTTGGGCATCCCGTTCGCGAGCCTGAGAAGTGTGGGTTAAGGCTTGTTCCAGCAATTCCCGGCGCGCGAAACTATGGCCTAGCGTTGCTTCCAATTCCAACAAGTCGGGCGAGTTGGATGCAGCCCGAGATGCTTCGTCCCCTTGCTTGGACACGTTTGTACCTTTGTCGAATGTGAGCACTATAGACTTCAGAACGCCGCGATTACTTGGCTGGCGGGGGCGTCGCCGGCCCGGAAGTCGGCTTTGCATCCGGCGCCGGGGGTAGCCCGCCCGTCAGTTCAATCAGGCGATCGCGCTCATGGCGCGCGGCCGCTCCTACCGCCGAACTTTCCTGCGTGAGACCCACGGCCTGATTGGCGTACTTCAACGCTTCCGGATATTTTTCCTGCTTGTCCAGCGCTAACGCCAAACGGAAGATCGCCACCGGATCCGGTTGAGACGGAAAAGCGTCAATGGATTTTCGCAACGAGGCTTCCGACTCCGCGTACTTCTCCTGATCGTACTGAATGGCACCTATTACCGCATCGGCCGAAGATCTGAGAAAGCCCTTATAAGAGTCAACTTTCTCCTGCGGAGTTCCGGCTGGAATACTGATGTCGCTGTCTATTGTCTCCAAACAATGCTGCGCCATCTTAAATGCCTCTGCGAGGCGCTGATCTTTGTTGAGGTCATTATCTCCGGTTTGCTCCACCGTGACTTCGGACACTCCGAGCAGCGCTTCGGGGTCATCGGGATCAATCGCTAATACTTTGCGTCCCATTTCCATCATTTTTTGGCCGTTATTCGCGGTCTGATAGCTGTGCATGGCGGTTCGATAGAGTAGAACGCGCAATTCGCTGGTTGGAAACTTCACGGAAAAGTCATCCGCAGCCTTCTCGACGGCCGCCGGATCGTTGGCGCTTTTCATCGCTGACTGATAGGCATCAAATTCAGGCTGCGTTTTTGCTTGAGGGGGTCTCTTCCCCTGCTGCGGCGTTATCGTCGACGATGTCGTCGGCGGCGTGCTCTGCGTGGCGGATCCCTGCTGCTGCGCAAGTCCGAAACTAACCAAACCGAAACTAACCAAACCAAGCAATATGACGGCTATGACCTTTGGCTTCATGCTTTCTCCTTCATCCTTTGCCTAAAATTTAGTTTGCCGCAGACGAATCGCTAATGTGAATGACTTTGCGGCTCGTACGGTTTTTGCAGCCCATGTTCCGCTGCCGCTTTCACCGCTGGTAGCTCCGCGCCAGCAGTCATCGCCGCCCGATAATGATCTAAAGCCGCTGCCCGATCTTCCTGCAAATCGAAAATCCTGCCCAAATAGATATGGGACCAAGCCACCACCGTCGGTTCCTGGGCAACCTCCAGCGCCTTCTGAAAGTAATTGCGGGCGCCTTCAATATCCCGGTGCATGGT
>PNAR01000313.1 GCA_003169715.1 Acidobacteriaceae bacterium
TTTGAGGCAGAAGGATTCGCGGTGCAAATCACCTCCGACGGCCGGTCTGCTCTGGAGGCATTTCGCGCGGCGGCTCCAGCGGCGGTTGTACTCGATTTACGTTTACCCACGCTCTCGGGGCGGGATGTGTGCCAGGAAATAAAACAACATGCTCCTACCCTTCCCATTATCGTGTTAAGCGCGGCCAGTGACGTCTCCGACAAGGTTCTTTTGCTNNGCTGACGATTATGTCACCAAGCCGTTCAGTCCACGGGAACTTTTGGCACGGGTGCGTGCAGCCTTGCGTCGCACCAACACAAAGACACCAAGTGCTGACACGTTCACATTCGATGGGGTATTTGTTGATTTCAGCAAAATGGAAGTTGTACGGCAGGGCGAAGCCGTCATCCTCACCTCGCAGGAATTTAAGACTCTGAAATTTCTGCTCCAGAACCCGGAACGCGTTATCACTCGTGATGAGTTATTGAATATAGTTTGGGGGTATCGCAATTATCCTTCAACCCGTACCGTGGATAATCACATCCTGAAGCTGCGCCAGAAGCTTGAAGCCGACCCCGCCAATCCTGTGCATTTCCGCACCGTTCACGGAACGGGATACAAGTTCGTCCCCTGAGGAGGTATCCTGCTCTTCAAGTAGTATCCAAGGTCAGGAAGTGAACCCATGGTGAAACTTCGGCTCCGCACCAAGTTTCTGCTCTCCATGCTGCTCGTTTCCGCCGGGTTGACCTCCACTACTCTTTTGTTGGTTCGCCGGAGCGTGCAGCATCAGGTCAAGAATGAAATATCGGCGGACCTTCAGAATTCCGTAAGCACATTCCAGAATTTTCAGCGCGCGCGAGAGCTGACCCTGAGTCACTCGGCGGATCTTCTCGCCGACTTGCCCAATCTGCGGGCTCTTATGACGACGCAGGACGAGGCAACCATCCAGGATGCATCTACGGCGCTGTGGCAACTGGCGGGGAGCGATTTATTTGTCCTGGCGGATCGAAGCGGCGCTGTCGTAGCTCTTCACGCGGCTTCTTCGGGATTCACGCGGCAAATGGCACAGCAATCACTGAAAGCATCCATCAACAGCCAAGCGCAGAGCCGTTGGTGGTTCGGCGCCGAACATCTGTATCAGGTATTTCTGAAGCCGGTGTATTTTGGGCCGGCAAGCGAAAATCACCTGCTCGGATTTCTCGTAATCGGATATGAAATTGACGATAGCGTCGCGAATCAGGTTAGCCGCATCGCCGCCAGCCAGGTAGCTTTCTATTTTGGGCCCACGATTGTCAGAAGTACGCTTCCACCGTTGCATCAGGCGGAACTGGCACAACAATCGCCTCCGCACTTCGGTTCAGGAAGCCGCAGCGCGGAAGAGATTGATCTGGGCGACGAACATTTCCTGGGCGCGTTGCTGGAACTAACCGGGGATAATTCCCCCTCGGTGCGCCTTGTCGTTCTCAAATCCTACGATCAAGCGACCGCTTTTCTCGATAAACTGAATCGCCTGCTACTGGCTTTAGGGCTGGCCGCGGTGCTCGGCGGAAGCGCATTGGTGTTCCTTATCTCACACACCTTCACTCGTCCGCTCGGAAACCTCGTTGCCGGTGTGCGTGCACTGGAGATAGGCGACTTTCATTATGCGCTCGATCCACAACGAGGCGACGAAGTAGCTGAAGTTACTGGCGCGTTCAACCGCATGCGCACCAGCCTTCTCAAAACGCAACAGGAATTATTGGAAGCGGAGCGACTCGCGACGATTGGCCGCATGGCAAGTTCGGTCTCTCATGACTTGCGCCACTCGCTTGCCGCAATTGTCGCCAATGCGGAATTTCTCTGTGAGAGCAAGTTGTCAGCCATGGAGCGGGAAGAGCTTTATCAGGAAGTTCGCACTGCCGTGAATCAAATGACGGATTTGATTGATTCGCTGCTGGAATTTTCACGCACCCGAGAGTCATTGCGTCCCGCATACGGGAGCGTCAGGGCTTCGGTGGATCGCGCCGCTCAAGCGGTGAAGGCCCATCCGGAGTTTCACGAGATTCGGATGGTCGTACGAGAAAACGGCGCCACTGCGGGCTGGTTCGATGCCAGGAAATTGGAACGCGCCATTTCTAACCTCCTGCTCAATGCCTGCGAGGCTGTATCGCAATCTGACGGATGGGTTGAAATCGAATTAAATCAACTTCCCAGCGGAGTGGAAATTCTTGTTTCCGATAACGGGCGCGGAGTTCCGCACTCGATTCAGAAGACTCTTTTCGAGCCGTTTGTGAGCTGCGGCAAAGAAAACGGCACCGGGCTGGGGCTGACCGTGGTCCAAAAAATTATTCAGGACCATGGAGGGGACGTTGGAGTCGAGCGGACTTCGGACCAGGGAACTGTTTTTAAGGTTTCCCTTCCACTGGTGCCCTTGGCGGATCATCCTCACGATCATACGACAGACGCAAACATCTCAACCCCCGTTCGTCCCACCCAGCGATAGGCAATAACTGCCGGGGGTTGTGCATGGCACGTGGTATGGTGCCGAAGATCAGGTCATTCGTTTCTGGGTTAAGGCTGAATTAATCTTACTTCCAAGTTTTTGGGAGGAACTCGTGGTCCAGCAACGTGGTTTGCGAAGCATACCCTTCAGAACTCTCTTCAATTTATGTGCGATAACAATGCTGATGCTTTCCGGTGCAGTTCCCGGGTGGACGCAGGGTAAGGCATCATCGGCACCCCCAAATGGGTCCCAAAGCGACGCAATGACGACCGCGATCATGGACCTACAGCAACAGGTCCGCGAATTGAAGTCGGCGGTCGCAGAAGTGCGATCTGAAGCTGCGCAATATCGCGCTGAGAGCATCGAACTCCGCCAGGAATTGGAAACAACGCAGAAGCGAGACCTCGCGTCCCGTGTATCCGCGAGAGAAAATTCCGCCGCTACGGCAAATCCTGACCTTTCGACGACAAACCCGGCTTCAACCCCGGCGATTGGATTGCTCGAACAACGTGTATCTGCCCTGGAAGATGCCTCCACGCTCTTAAGCGGCAAAGTTGACGAACAACATCAGGACAAAATCGAAAGCGGTTCAAAATACAGCGTGAGACTTTCCGGCATTGTCTTGATGAATTTGTTCAGCAATCGAGGTACGGTGGACAATCAGGACATTCCCAGTTACGCTGCCCCCTCTCCAAGCTACGGGTCTGGCACCAACCTCGGCGCGACGCTGCGGCAATCCGAGTTGGGATTGGAAGTATTCGGCCCTGAAGTCGCGGGCGCAAAGACCAGTGGCAGTATCCAATTTGATTTTTCAGGAGGCTTTCCCAATACCCTGAACGGAGTCAATTACGGCCTCATGCGGCTGCGGACTGCCAGCATGCGCCTGGACTGGAAAGACAGTTCACTAATCGCCGGTCAGGATAATCTATTCTTCTCGCCGCTGTCGCCCGCGTCCTTTGCTTCCCTCTCGATCCCCGCATTCGGTTATGCCGGAAATCTCTGGGGCTGGATACCGCAAGTTCGAGTCGAGCATCGGTTTAATCTCAACAATGGTCAAGAAATCACGCTTCAAGGCGGCATTCTTGACGATCTAAGCGGAGAGCCTCCCTACTCGCAGTTCAATCGTCTGGCGCAAGCCGGAGAAAATTCCGGGCAGCCTGCTTACGCGGTGCGGGCCGCGTGGTCAGAAACCATTCATGGTGAACCACTCAGCTTCGGCACAGCCGCTTATTACGCCCGGCAGAATTGGGGTTTCAACCGCAACGTTGACGGCTGGTCGGGTATGGCGGACTGGAACGTTCCAATTGCGTCCCGCCTAAGTTTTTCAGGAGAATTCTACCGCGGACGTGCCATTGGAGCATTGGGCGGGGGCATTGGTCAAAGCGTCCTTTACACCGGCGATCCCAGGGATCCCGCAACCCGGGTACGCGGGCTGAACTCTATCGGTGGATGGTCACAATTGAAATTTAAGCCGGTTGATAAATTGGAATTCAACGGAGCATTCGGTATAGACAATCCGCTGGCGCGTGATTTCAACGGCTTTGCGGGAGATTTGAGCCTCTATGGCACCGCGCTCACGCAAAATCAAAATGCTCTTGTGAACTTCATCGTTCGGCCGCGATCCAATCTATTGTTTTCCGCTGAGTATCGTCACTTGCAGACGAAGCAAGTCTATGGCAACAGCGACACCGCCGAGCAGTTCAATCTGATAATGGGAGTTTTATTTTAGTGATCAAAACCACCGCCCTGGTGAAACTCGGTTGCGCACTGTTGTACGGCACGCTGGCCTATGGCCAGGGCCAGGGGATCACAGTTTCAGCGCGCGCCGAACTGATAAATGCAGGAATTCACGCGAAAAGCCGTCAATCGAGCAACGTTCTAATTTGGCTTACACCCACTGGATCAACAAAGCCTCTACAACCGCCAATGCCAAGTATGGCGCACCCGCGTCTCACGCAGCACAACAAGAGCTTCAGTCCTCATTTGCTGGTAGTTCCAGTAGGGTCGCTGGTCGAGTTCCCCAATCGCGATCCTTTCTTTCACAATGTATTTTCGCTATTCGAGGGAAAGCGTTTCGACCTGGGTCTCTATGAGGCCGGGACCACTCGCAATGTTCGCTTCGATAAGCCGGGGATTTCTTATATCTTTTGTAATATCCACGCCGAGATGAGTGCTGTCGTCGTTGCTCTAGCCACGCCGTATTATGGGATCTCCAATAAAGCTGGCGAAATCCTCATTCCTCATGTGCCTGCGGGGCGCTATACCCTTCGCGTGTGGTATGAAACCGCCTTGCCTGAGGCACTGGATTCGATGACTCACGAGATTTCGATTTCAGAAGACCGCTCCTCGCTTGGGGTGTTCCGTATTCCCGCCGCCAGCCTTCCGCCTCAGCATAAAAACAAATATGGCAAAGATTACGAACCTCCCACGCCCGATAATCCTGCCTATGAACGTCCATGAATTCGTACATGGGAAGACAAAACGCTGACTGAATTTTGACAATTCTTTGACAGCGCTCCGGGCAATAGTAGCGTCTTATGCGCCGTGGTTCCCTAGGCTACGCCTAAACATTCGTCTATCTCCAGGAGAAACAATGAGAATTCCTAAACCATTCTTTGCTGCTCGCATTTGCCTTCTCCGGTTCGCGTTGGCAGCGTCAGCGTTTTCGCTATGCATTCTATTTTCCTCGGCATTGTTGTTTGCTCTCGGTGTGAACCCGGTAACCATTGCCTCCACCGTTCCTAGCAACGGAGACGTCAATCCCTACGGCATTGCGCGTGTGCCGCGGACTACGGGGTTATTGGTCAAAGGCAATATTCTCGTGAGCAATTTCAACAATAGCGCCAACCTTCAGGGCACGGGGACAACTATCGTTCAAATCACCCCTAACGGCACAGTTTCGCTATTTGCGCAGATTGACTCGACCGCCCTACCCGGCCCCTGCCCCGGGGGAATCGGCTTGACCACCGCTCTCGCGGTTTTGCGCGACGGTTGGGTAATCGCAGGCAGTTTGCCAACCAGTGACGGAATGTCGGCGACAGCGCAGGCAGGATGCTTGCTCGTATTGAATAACCAGGGACAGGTGGTCGAAACATTTTACGGTTCGCTGATCAATGGCCCCTGGGACATGACCGCTCTCGACGCGGGCAATACAGCCGCGCTCTTTGTGACAAATGTGCTAAACGGCACGATCGCCGCCAATGGCGCAGTTGTTCACGGTGGGACAGTGGTTCGCCTGATGCTCTCTGTTTCGCAAAAAACGATGCCAACTTTGCAATCAATTACGGTCATAGGATCAGGGTTTCCGGAGCGTTCAGACCCGGCCGCGGTAGTAATCGGTCCGACCGGATTAGGTCTAAGCCAGGATGGAAACACACTCTACGTAGCTGACAGTCTTAGCAACCGGATTGCCTCTATTTCGGATCCTCTGTCACGCATTTCTTCGGCTGGCCGTGGGACGACGGTGACAAGGGGCGGCAACTTAAAAGATCCTCTGGGACTCACAGTCGCCGCGGACGGCAATATTCTCACCGTCAACGGAGCTAACGGTTACCTGGTTGAAACCAATCCCGAAGGCCTGCAAGTCGCCACTATACTGCTGGACGGCAGTGGAAGCCCTCCCGGCGCAGGGGCATTATTCGGCCTGATTTCAGTACCTAATCAAGGCATTTATTACGTGGATGACGCAACTAATACCTTGAATCTTCTTCACTGAGTCGTCTGGATTCCCAAAGTGGGTCAGCAAAAGGGCGGCCTCCGGTAAGGCCGCCCTTTCCTAAGCAAGCTTTACACTTCGTTACGAATCGCCCAGCATCTTCCCAATCTTCGCAGGCATCCAAAATAGAAAATAAGATCCCTGTTATAGCTCTGTTCCGCTAAATGCGAGACTGGTAAGGCGTCCCGCAATTTCGCGCTATAAGTGTGGACTACCATTTGCGCTAGTTTGAATTGTCATCCTGAGCGAAGCGAAGGACCTATGCATTGCGAATTCAAGCACATGAAAGTTTTTAAAGTACGTTTTTTGCAGATTTTGCTTCCATTGCTTATTACGGCGGGATTGATGAGTGTTCCCTTCCCCGCGCTTGCAGCACTGGGCGGCGATGTTGCATCCGTGCAGGCCGACCAGGCGCACATGAAAGCGGCTCTACAGATTCAAACAGGACAGGCTTATACAGTTCACGAACTCCATCAGACAAGCGGAACTGTGGTGAAGGAGTTTATTTCTCCCGCGGGAAAGGTTTTTGCGGTTAGTTGGAGCGGCCCCTTCATGCCAGACTTGCGGCAGTTGTTTGGCACATATTTCGAACAGTTTTCCCAAGCGGCGCAGACGCGCGTTCGGCGGCCAGGACGCGTACCCCTTAATATTCAGCAAAATGGTTTAGTCGTACAAAGCGGTGGTCACATGCGTGCCTTCTTCGGCAAAGCTTACTTAACCGACCAATTGCCGCAAACCGTCGGTCCCGAAATGATTCGTTAAGAAGATGATTCGCCAGCAACGAAGAGTTGAAGGAGGAAGTGTGCACAGATTCTCGACCGTGGTTCTTCTAGGGACGCTAACACTGGCAATCGGGTGCGGGGGCGGGTCCAACACACCCGCGATGAATAAAATAGCGACTCCCACGCAAAATGTTCAGGCCATCACGGTTGACGGTGGTCCTCCGGCATTTGTTACGGCAAATGGTGCTCCGTACGTTGATGGCGCATTTGTGACAATTACGGTTTGCGCTCCTGGAAGCACAACCAGTTGCAACACGATTGATCACATCCTGGTGGATACCGGCTCTTATGGATTGAGGGTTTTATCTTCGTTATCTGGAGGTGAGCTTGCAGTTACGCTTCCTGCTACGAGCATTAGCGGAACCCCACTGGGAGAATGTGTACAGTTCGCGGACACCTCCTTTCTATGGGGACCAGTTGAAACCGCCGACATAAAAATTGCCGGCGAGCAAGCCAGTTCAGTTCCCGTGAATGTTGTTGGTGATACCACCTTCGCCACTGTGCCGAGCAGTTGCAATACTGGCGGTCCAGACGATGACACCCTCAATACGCTGGGTGCCAATGGCATTTTGGGATTGGGACCTTTCCCGCAGGATTGCGGTCCCGGCTGCGCCAGCGGAATCCCGCCGTCGGGTATGTACTATCAGTGCCCCACTTCCGGCTGTGTCCCGTCGCTTGTCAGCGTGCCATTGCAGGTCCAAAACCCCATAAGCTTATTTGCGGCCGACAATAACGGAGTTATCGTAGAACTTCCGACTCCGTCGGGTCCCCAGGCCACACTATCAGGTTCGCTCGTCTTTGGGATTGGGACGCAATCGAACAATGCGTTGGGCGGAGCCACAGTCCTGACGCTTGATTCAAACGGCAACTTCACAACGACTGTTTCCGGAATTTCAGGCGCCATGTCGCAATCGTTCATTGACAGCGGCTCCAATGCATTATTTTTTGACGACAATAACCTGGCCAGTTGCCAGACCAATACCTTCTTCTACTGTCCGCTCACTCCCGCCAGCCTGACGGCCACTAATTCAAGTTCAAATGGGGCAAGCACCAATGTCAGCTTCAGCGTGGCGAATGCGGACAGTATTTTCAATTCCTTTCCCAATGACGCCGTGATCCCAGGACTGGCCGGTCCAAGCAACACCGGCGGTGCCTCGTTTGATTGGGGATTGCCATTCTTTTACGGTCGCAACGTGTTTACATCAATCGCTGGCACAACCGCGCCGGGCGGCCAGACGCCGTATTGGGCATATTGACCTCAGGGCTGCAAAACTGCTTTGAAGAGCCGAGGCTTCAGCCCCGGCGCTCGTTAAATTCATGGCGTTTCCGGCGTGCCTGAACNNCGCTCGCGGAAGCTCAGATAGTCGAAGCATCCCTACCCCCGCCTGTCGTCCATGGGTATCAGTCCTTGCTCAGATCGACTATAAAGATTCGTGATTTGATTAATGCGATTTTCTTGCTCCCGCGTTAGTACTTCGTGGAAGGCCGCAGTAGTTGCGGTACCGGTCAACCCAGGGCAGGGTGAATATAGGGATCCTTCGACTTGGTGCTTCTTCGCCAGCGAGGAAGAACAGGCGCTAAGGATGAAAATCGTTGTATGTTTGTTTTATTGAGTTTTTTCCGCGACCCGTTCCCCGTCACTATCCGGCCATCAGAAACAGGGTTGGACGCTCGGTCTCTGGCCGTTTTTTCCAATAACTGGTCAGAATTTCGTACACCATCAATCCGACTTCTCCGGTCCCGAAAGCCACATAATATAGTGCCTGGACGAGTGGCGATTTTTCTGCCGCCAAGCCCAAAATAATATTTTTCGCCTTCAGCCGGATGCTGACATAAGCAATCGTATTCGCGATCACATTGGCATTGCGAACGATGATCAGATTCTCCGCCGAATCGCGTTTCACCTCTACTTCGAGTTGCTCGTAAAAATCGCTTCGGTCGTCCAGCAATTCGACGTGCAGAAATGTAAGTGGACCGCTGATTTTGTAATGTTTCTCGATCTTTGCGCGAATCTCGGAGCGGTAATGCTTATCTAGAGTCACAATCGGAACGATATTGAGATTTTCATCCGCTAACTTTTCCCACAGCTGCCGTGATTCTTCATCACAGAATTCGCATTTTCGCACCCGCAACTCAGTCGAGCGATAGTAGCGGCTTACCGCGCTGGTGAGGATCAACAGCGTAATGAAAGTGCTGGCAATAATAATTCCGTCAGGACGTTCCTTGATATTTACCCCCAGCGTATAGGCAAAGATCGCGGCGCAAAGCCAATAGTAGAGGGACTTCATCCGCGATTTGACTTTGCCTTTTTCGTTTTCCGGAGCGTCGCGCCACAGACCCAGTGCAGCGGCAACTGCCGCCGAGAAAATCAGTACTAAGACTCCGGTGGCATAAGCGCCTCCTTGTCGAACCACGCTGCCTCGGAACACCACAGTCACGGCAAGATCAATGGCAAACAACACCAGAACCAGTGGACGCGCATACGATACCCAGCGCGGGGACATTCCGAACCGCGGCAAGTAGCGCGGTATCAAATTCAGCAGGCCCGCCATCGCGGAAGCACCAGCAAACCACAAGATCAGTATTGTGCTCACGTCATACAGCGATCCGAAACCTCTTCCCAAGTGTTCGTGCGCAAGATATGCCATCGCGCGTCCGCTTGCCGGGCCGCCCTCGCGGTATGCGCTCTCTGGGATAAGAACGGTGGTCACAATGCTCGAACCGATCAGTAACATGCTCATGAGCACGGCCGCAGTTAAAAGCAGCCAGCCAGTATTTCGAATTCGCTCCTTCGGAACGGCTTCTTCATCTTTTTTATCTTTTCCGGCATCCTCCTTTTCATCGCCGCGAATCAGCGGCATCAGCGAAACTCCGGTTTCAAATCCGCTCAATCCAAGTGCCAGACGGGGAAATACGAAACACGATGCGATGAAGATCCCCGTCCATCCCTGCCCATTTGCGTGCAACGCAGCGTGCCAGTTCCTGAGCAACGCCGGATGATGCCAGATTTCAACTCCGCAGCGCAGAATCACGGCGATATTCAGAAGTATGTATGGAATAGCTACGGCCATTGCCAAAGCAATGGCCTCTCCAAATCCTCTCAGAAAAACAATTGCGAGCAACGCAAGCAGGGCAATTGTGATTGCCATATGCAGATGATGGGCGTATGGCTTGATCAGCGGATTTTCTACCACATGCCGCGCAGAATCCGCAGCGCTCAGAGTCATCGTGATTACGAAGTCCGTCCCCGCGAATCCGAGCAAAACTAAGACGAGTAATTTGCTGGGCCATCCCTTAACCAGATGTTCCAGCAGAGCGATCGAACCCTGTCCGGCGTAAGAACGCCGCGCAACTTCGCGGTACACCGGAACAGCGCAAAAGAGGGTGACAAAGACGAGAACAACAGTCGCGACCGGCGCCAAAATTCCGGCGGCTAAAAGAGCAATACCCGCCTGATAAGCGATGCTCGAAAAATAATCAACCCCGGTCAACCACATGACCGCAAACCAGGAATGTTGTTGGCCGGCCGCTTCTTTGTTATGGATTGAAAGATCCCGGCCAGAGAAGAACCAGCGGGATAGGAAGGTTCCGTGCGGCTTCGGTTCTTCGGGTTCGATTATCTCGGAGGTTTCCGGCACTGACACCTTGCTTGCACACAATTGCTTAGGCGCTCTTTGCTGCGACTTCACTTTCAGCTTCGGGGTTGTGCCAGCCGCCAACGTCCACAGCTAAACTGTCTGCCTGTGACGGCCCCCACATACCTGGCTTGTATTCATGCACTGGACTTATGTTCCCAAGAATCGGGTCCACGACCGCCCACGCCGCTTCCACCGCATCTTCCCGGACAAACAACATTGCATCTCCGCGCATGGCATCACCAAGAAGGCGCACATATGCATCCACTTCGTCTGCGGCTTGCGATTCAACCGCCGTGAGTTTGGCCGGCATCGAAGTCATCGCCGGTCCGGGACGTTTGACCTGCGCATTGAGGCTGATCGAAAGCTCTCCCGGCCCTAAGTTGAATACAAAGGAATTGCTGGAATCTCCCGCAATGCTTTCGAGAGGAGGTTTTCTTAGGTTCACCAATACCTGGGTGGAAGTTACCGGCAAGCACTTGCCCGCGCGAATAAGAAAAGGCACGCCAGACCATCGCCATGAATTGATTTGCAGGCGGACGGCCGCGTAAGTTTCCACCGTCGAATTTGGCGCGACTCCTTCTTCCTTTTTGTAGCCTTGAAACTGTCCTCGCACGACGCGCTTCGGATCGAGTGGCGGAATGGTGCGAAACACTTTTACCTGCTCGTCGCGAATGGAGTCTGCATGAATGCCGGCGGGCGGTTCCATGGCAAGAAAACCCACGACCTGAAGCATATGATTCTGAATCACATCCCGAATCGCCCCATTGGCGTCGTAGAAACTCCCGCGTCCTTCAACCCCAAACTGCTCAGCCATTGTGATCTGTACGCTTTCGACATAATTTCGATTCCAGATTGGCTCCAGGAAACTATTAGCAAAGCGAAAGAAAAGCAGGTTGAGAACAGTTTCTTTGCCGAGATAGTGATCAATGCGGAAGATCCCTGATTCTGGCAACACCGCCCGGAGCGCGGCATTCAACTTCTCCGCCGAAGCCAAATCATGACCAAACGGTTTTTCGACAATTACCCGAGCATTTTTCAGGCAGTCCGCCTGCGCCAGAGATTCCACCACGCTGATAAATAAATCCGGAGGGATTGCAAGGTAATGCGCTGGCGATTTGGATGATCCCAGAGCTTTTTTTAGAAGCTGAAATGTATTCCGGTCACCATAATCGCCGCCCACGTAGTGAAGCAGGCCGAGAAACTTCGCTAGCGCCGCTTCATCAACTTTAGGAATGTGCTGCTTGACACTCTCGCGGGATCGATCCTTCAGATGTTCATCGGACCGGCCGGCTTTCGCCACACCAATAATCGGGACATTCAAGTTTCCACTCTTTACCATCTGATACAGCGCAGGAAGAACCTTTTTGTTCGCCAGGTCACCCATCACTCCAAAAACTACTAATGCGTCACTTGAAACGCTCTCATTGGTCGAAGTATGCGTACCTTTACGATTTCTCGGATCACTCATTGTCCTCATAGTGTATGACGAATAAGGGGCACGCGTCGCGGACCTGATCTCTTAACAATCAGCTTCATTGAACGGACGCTTTTGAAGGTCTTTCAAATTGGGACACTGTACCAGTTCCAATTTATTGATTGACCTTAAATGCGCGCAAAGAAGTCTTGACTTCCTTTATATGAGGCCTAACATATAAGTATCACCTCCGATCCAACTCAGGATCGAGTGGGCCGATAGCCAAGGAACTGTCACCGCTTCTTGGTTGCCGGCCCATTTAATTGGTGCCACCCATTTTCCAACCGCCATCGGCTAAGGAGTCTATCTGAATGTCGGATGATCGCGAGAAAACCTCAGAGACGAGCGGTGACCCTGCTTCGGCCACCGTCGCCGAGAATGAGAAATCGTCGAAGCCTCATGATCTAGATCTAGGATTTCACCCAATCGAAATTCAAGGTGAGCCTCTCTCGCGGACAATCATCCGGGAAAGAAAGACAGCGCGATAGTTGCAGCTGTCGCAGGTCCTCAACTTCGCCCATACCCGACTCTGCGGTATGATTTTTCCGTGGCCAGTTTTTACGTCAAGAATTTTGGATGCCGCGCAGCGCAAGCGGATGGTGCCGCTATCGAAGAGCAGTTCCGGCGCTTAGGTTTGGAGAGTGCTGAGTCTGCCGATCGCGCTGGAATCGTTGTCCTCAATACTTGCACGGTCACGGCTTCTGCCGATCAGGACGCTCGTTCGGCCATCCGCAAAATCCATCGCGAAAATCCTGATTGCCAGATTGTGGTCACGGGGTGTTACGCGCAACGAGCGCCACAAGAGATCGGCAACCTTCCCGGAGTGCGTAAAGTTGTAGGAAACTCCCACAAGCATCGGCTCGCCGAGATAGTGCTTGCGGCTAGCTCGTTGGACTCGCACGTTAGTCCCAACTTAATTTCGATCACGGATTTGCAAAGTTCACCCGCTGGCCTTTTTGTCTCCGACATCTTTGCTCACACCGAACTGCTTGCCGCTCCTGTCTTCGATGCCGCCAATGAGCGAACTCGGCCAAATCTCAAGGTTCAGGATGGCTGCAATAACCGCTGCTCGTTTTGTGTAATTCCTTACGTCCGGGGACAAAGCCGGTCTTTGCCGTTGGATCGGACCCTCCTCGAAGTAAAGTCTCTGGTCAGTTCCGGGTATCGCGAAGTTGTGATTTCAGGCATCAACTTAGGACGCTGGGGTCGCGATCTCAACGCAACTACTAACAACCGCAAGTCTCGTTTCGAAGATTTAGTTCGCGCGATTCTCGCCGAAACTTCGTTAGAAAAGCTCCGCATTTCTTCCATCGAACCGATGGATTGGAGCGACGAGTTAATTTCAATGATGGCGAAATCGCCGCGCATCGCTAAACACGCGCACGTCCCTATGCAATCCGGAAGTGATCGCGTTTTACGCCTCATGCACCGCAAATATCGCCCGTGGCACTATCGTGAGAAGATCGAACAAATCCGCGCCGCAATGCCAGATGCAGCGATAGGCGCCGACGTGATGACCGGCTTCCCCGGAGAAAGCGATGCGGACTTCGAAAAAACCCGACGAATGCTCGAAGATCTGCCTTTCACTTATCTGCATGTGTTCACCTATTCACCGCGTCCGGGAACGCCCGCGGCAACAATAGCGAATCAAGTTCCGGTGCAAGTCTCACGAGAGCGAAATCGAAACCTGCGTGAATTGGCGGAAGAAAAGAAATCGGTGTTTATGCGGTCGTTTATCGGAAGACGGATCGAGGCGATTTCTCTGAACGAACGATACGACGGCCCAGATGGAATCGCCACTGAGGCTTTAACTCACAACTATCTTAAGCTACGACTAGCTGGCGGGCATCCCGCGAATCATTGGATGCACGTGCAGGTGAATAGAGTCGAGGCCGGATCGCTGGTCGGCGGCCTCGCCGAAAATCCCAGTGATTCGGCAGCATGATGGCCGTAACCGGACGATGTCTCCTCGCCTTTTTTTTTATCGTGGCGGGGTCGCTGCACTTCATTTTCCCAGAACCATACATCCGCATCATCCCACCGTCCTTGCCGATGCCCCGATTGCTGGTTTTGATCAGTGGGATTGCTGAAGTCCTGGGCGGCGTCGGCCTCCTTATCCCACAATTTCAGCGGGCAGCGGCCTATGGATTGATTCTTCTCCTGTTAGCCGTCTTCCCCGCCAATATTTACATGGCGATAGCCCACGTCGAATTTCCGGGATTGTTGGGAGCACCGTGGGTCCAGTGGCTAAGGCTTCCACTTCAAATACCACTCATCTGGTGGGTTTTGCAGTATGCCAAGCGATAAGGGCGCCAGTTACATGCCAAGCTTTTTCACTTCTTCGTTGTAATACTTCCGGTAGAGGATGTCCCACTCCTGGCTGCCTTCGAGGATCGTACGCTTTTGGTTTTCGATCTTGTGCCGGGCGGCTAGATCAATCTTCTCCTCATGATTCAGCAAGTCTTCGAGGATTTTCCGTACCTCAAGGCGGAGCGTGTTGCGGTCCTCCACGAAATCCACTTCATCCATTCCAGCCAGCGCGTCGGTGAGTCCGTGGGCAACCTTATTGACTTTATCGCGGCTAAGCCTCACAGCACCGCCTTGTACTTGCGCACCAATTCACTTTTCACCTTGCGAAACATCTCCTGATAGTTCGCGCCGCTCTTGTTCATTTCGTCGGAATAGGCTTCCAGGATCACGCGGACTTCATCATTAATGCGATCTTCAAGGGACAATTCCTCAAGGATGGCTGCATGGACCTTCTCCGTAACCGCGGGCACGGCCTTGGTCTCAATGAACTCGCCAGCGATTAATTTCTTGGTGACTTCGCGGGCCAGATAGCCCACATATTCTTTCGAAAGCAGCATGAGGCGGATGAGTGTCCGTTTGCGAAAACTCGATTTGCGAAAAAACAGTGTAGCACAGGCGATGCATTGATCGAATTCTGTTGCCCGTCCGAAATCTGTATCACATGCTCAAGTAGAGGCGTAGCTTGCTATGCCTTACCTCCCATGAACTCTCTCTTAATGATTTGAATAGACGGCCAGCGCTACCCGAGCATCGAAGGAGTGATGTCAAAGCCTTCGCTAAAACATGAGATCTCGAAGATCGGCAAAAAAATCGGCCGGGTAAAGGCATCTGCGGTTCCGGCCCAGGATTTAGCCGAGACATTTCCCCCAATCAGGCTGCCAATAAATCCTCCCTTTCCGCCGGCAGAAGCGAAGTCTGTGGAAGAGACCCCCAGAGAATCCGGCTGGCTGTACGAGCCCAAGTGGGATGGCTTTCGTTGCCTTGCCTTCCGCGAAGGCAAAAATGTGCTCTTACAATCAAAGGCAGGTCAGCCACTCGGCCGTTATTTTCCGGAGATGGTAGCGGCATTAGCCGCGCTCCCACAGCGGCGTTTTGTTCTGGACGGCGAGATCGTAATCTTTTCCGGAACTCATCTTTCTTTCGACGATCTTCTATTGCGAATTCATCCGGCTGAATCGCGTATCCGGAAACTTGCGAAAGAATCTCCGGCGACGATGATGTGTTTCGATCTACTCGTTGACTCCAGCGGCAAACTGTTGACTGGTGTTCCCCTCGCGCACCGGAGGCACAAGCTAGAGCGATTCTTTGCCAATTTGCCTAAAAAAGACATGGTGCGTCTTTCTCCCTCGTCCCAAAGTTCCAAGCAAGCCGACAAATGGATGCGTGAGCTCGCGAGTATGGGTTTGGACGGGATCGTCGCCAAGCGCATGGACGAGCCCTATCGTTCGGGCGAGCGCACTGCGATGGTAAAGATCAAACGCATTCGCACCGCCGATTGCGTTGTGGGAGGATTTCGTTACGCAGCAAAAGGCGGCGGAATTGGCTCGCTACTGCTCGGCTTGTATGACGATAAAGGACTGCTGGATCACGTCGGATTCACTTCCAGCTTTAACCGCAAAGATCGGGAAGAACTGAAGTCTATTGTCGAACCACTGATCGGCCCTCCAGGTTTCAATGGCCATGCGCCCGGCGGCCCGAGCCGATGGAGCACGAGACGATCTACCGAATGGCAGCCTTTGAAACCAAAACTGGTGTGCGAAGTCCGTTACGATCACTTTTCCGAAGGACGATTCCGCCACGGCACAAAGTTTCTACGCTGGCGGCCAGAAAAAAAGCCTTCTCAGTGCACCTTTGAACAAGTCAAACCATCTGCAAGACAGAACTGAACTTGATCCACTAACAGGCTAGACTGAACGACCCTAGGTACGGGACTTTAGAAAGCAATGACCAAAGCGATGACCAATCCCGGAAAGAGTTCGCTCAAGAAAATTCTGTTTGTCACCGCCGCCTTACTGGTGATTGTTTTCGCGGTACTGCTAACGGCTTTTAAACGGGAATCGAATCCGTACCTGAAGAAGCGTGCCATTGCGCTGCTGGAGGAAAAGCTAAATGGCGATGTGCAACTCGATAAGTTCGACGCGTCAGTCTATCCTGCAATTCAAATACACGGCACGGGCTTGGTCGTTCGTTACGAAGGGCGCACCGACATCCCGCCCCTGATTTCTATCCGCGAATTCACGGCGCGTGCCGGCCTATTCGGCCTCATCGGAAAACCATGGAAAGTAGATCATGTCGAATTGAAGGGAATGGTGATTACCGTTTCGCATCGAGGTCAGCAGCCAGCCACCACCAAGAAACGAAAATTGAAGGACATCCCACTACTGATTCAAGAGTTGGTCGCGGACGATGCTCAACTTGTGATTGTGCCGAAAGATGAGGCGAAGGCCCCCCACGTTTTTGAAATCCATCATCTATTGATGAACCATGTCGGACTTCATCGCGCCGCATCTTTCGCAGCTCAACTGACCAATCCAAAGCCTCCCGGCGAAATTGACTCCAGCGGTTCATTCGGTCCGTGGAATGCCGCTGAACCCGGTCAAACACCTCTGTCGGCAATTTATACATTCGCTAAGGCCGACTTGGGAGTATTCAAGGGGATCAGCGGAATTCTATCTTCCAGCGGACAATTTGGAGGTGTACTCGACCGCATTGGAATACAGGGCAAAACTGAAACTCCTGATTTTACCGTTGCCAGCGGCGGACACCCAGTCGCGTTGCATACACAGTTCAGCGCAACCGTGGACGGCATGAATGGAGACACCTTTCTGCATCCCGTAAACGCGCAATTCCTAAATTCATTCATAGTCGCGAATGGCGGGGTCGTTCAAACGCCAGGGAAAAAAGGGCGCGAGATAAAACTCGACGTTACAGTCGAGAAGGCAAGGATTGAAGACATGCTGGCGCTGGCGGTGAAGGCAGACAAGCCGCTGATGACCGGCCCAATCAGGTTCAAAACGAAATTTTACCTGCCGCACGGGGAGGGTGACGTGGCGGAACGCCTCAGATTGAATGGGATATTTCAAATTCAGAACGCTGAATTTACCTCGCCGGAAGTGAGGGCGAAACTGAAGGCCCTGAGCCGCAAAGCGAAAGGAAAACCGAAAGATGAGGAGGCCGGTAGTAGCGTCACTACCCTGGGTGGACAGTTCGCTCTGAGTAACCGCAGGATAACGATGCACCGGACGACGTTCGCTGTTCCCGGAGCCAGCTTCGCGTTTGACGGCACTTATGCGCTTGAGAACGAAGCGCTGGACTTTCACGGAATCCTACGGATGAACGCGAAGCTTTCCCAAACCATGACCGGTTTCAAATCATTCCTGCTGCGGCCCGTTGATCCTTTCTTCAGGAAAGATCACGCAACCCAGCTTCCAATCAGGATTTCAGGAACTCGGGATAAGCCATCGTTTGGCCTCGACTTCCATCACAAACAAGAAGGGAAAACCAACGCAGAGCCGTTCCGTGACGGCAACACTTCGATCAGTGGGCAAAAGTCACATTCAACCCAGTAGTCAGCGTGATGTCATTCCTTTTTTTCGCCGCCGGTGGATTGGTGACGTAGATGTCTCCAAAGGCGGTCTGCCATCCCAGCCATTTACTGATTTTCGTTACGGTACCAAAATCGAAGGTGGCCCGGTATTCACCCGCTTCATTCAGTGCGGGAAACACATAAAGCTTCTGCGTCAACAATGTTGACTTTCCGATTTTGTGGGTCAACTCTTGGCCGAGTGTGAGTGCGACGATGTTGCGCTGTAATGTGGTGTAATTCTCGCGAGTGTAGTTGGCGCCGGCGAGCAGATCTAATGTCGTACGATCATCTTTAATGGCGTGGTAACCAAAACCTGCCCCGTAAACGGAACGCAAATCCAGGCTTTGGAGCGTGTCAGTTTGAAAATCCCCGGCGACGAATGTAAATATGCGACCGGTCAAATTTCGTTCATATCGAATGCCACTCTGTATTGAATTGGCTGTCGTAACGCTCACCCCCGCTGTGGTGTTGGCCGCATAAACCGAATTGGAATAAAGCGCTATGCGATCCTTCAAAGATTTTCGGTCGGCGGTGAATGCAAGCGCTAGATTCTTGGTTTCGCTGTTCCCCGCCGTGAGCGCGAAGCCGACGTTCGCACCGCCTGTCCAACCTTCGGTGAGCCGTGGATGAAGAGTCTTCTCGTAGGCGGTTTCTTGCTCGGAATTTCGCATGTTCAATACAGCGTCCTTCGGAATCGTCACGCTACCGTTGGTTGCGGTCGCAATCACCAAATTGCCGCCCTCAGTTGTTATTGTCCCCGTTGCCGGCTGCGCATCCTTGACTTCAACATGTAAAGACTGCGTGGAATGAATCTCATCAATGGCGGACCATTGAATCGTGACTTCGCCGGCAAATTCCGTCTTGATCACCAGCGCCTTGGAGTCGGATTTCAAAATGTCGCCGCTTATCCGGTCGCCATTCTTTAGCACCACTTGATCGGCAAGCGCCATGACGGAAAAAAAGGCGAGCATGGCTAAGAGAGCAACTGAGAAATATTTTCGCAAGGGATATCTCCAGACTGGATTTGAAACGCGGATAGCAATCTTGGACACGTTGTGATGGGCAGGAATTTCCGGCTGTGAAAGCCAGTTCGGAGCTAGCTCTTGACGTCTGTATTTGGAGTATTGGGCGTGGACGGAGGAGTAGCCGGCGGGTCGCTTGTGGCGTCTTTCATCCCGCTCTTTAGAGCTTTAATGCCTTCGCCGATGCCCTTGCCCAATTCTGGCAGCTTCTTGGGGCCGAAAATCAGCAGAGCAATCGCAAAGATTACCAGCAGGTGCATGGGTTGAAACAGGCCTTCAAACATACAATCCTCCGCGCGCGGCGCTTAAAAACCATTGTACTCCTAACTTGATCACTCGTGAATCGGCATGTCTTTGAGTGAATCGCCAGGATTTCGGTTCGTTACCCGGTTTCGTTACCCGGTTTCGTTACCAAAGACCGCTGCATCTGCAAATCTTCCAGCCGCGCGGAATTACCTCCGTTACCTTCCCGCATCGGGACAACTCCTTTATGTTTCGGACACAACCATCCTCTATTCCAGTCGTACCTAGGAGTTCTTCTTGCGCAAGTCCCTGATCTTTCTTCTGGTGGTCACGTTTGCGCATGTTTGCTTTGCCGACTCCCATCAGGCTCTAACTTGCACCGATACAGTCTCGTTGTTAATCGGCGGGGTCTCGAACCAAAGAATCAACGAACTCGCCGGCCAAACAAAAATTTCCTTCCGAATGGAACAAGCGGTCCAGAAAGCCTTTCTGATTGCGGGCGCCGATGCGGCATTAATTCATACCCTTCGGAATAACCAACCTATAACTGCAACGACTACTTGCTCACCTTTATTGTGGGAAGCCGCTACCTCGGAGCATCACTCTGATTATCCTCGTGCCGAGAAAATTGTTCGCAAGTTAATCGAGAATAATTCGAAGGATGCCGGACTCCATTTCGGGCTCGGCTACCTCCGCCAGCAGCAGGGGGATTGGAACGAAGCCTTCGACGAATACAGCACCTCAAAAGATTTGATGCCTAGCCTGCCGGAAACCCACATCCGTTTGGCGGAAGTCTTCTATCAATCCAGTGATTCCAACAACGCCATCGCCGAAGCTCGCACGGCGTTAAGCATGGATCCGCGAAACGCTGAGGCCCACCGCATGCTGGGCCTGGGACTCTACGTTAACGATCAGTATGACTTTGCCATCAACGCTTTTCACCAGGCTCTTTCTCTCGACCCGAACAATGCCGACGTCCACTACGACATGGCAATGACGTTAGCCGACAATAACAAGCCTCAAGCGGCTGACGCTGAATATCGGATAGCTATTAAATTGCGCCCCATATTCTGGCAGGCGCATAACAATCTAGGAATTCTGCTTCATGATGATGGAAAACTTGATGAAGCCATCGCGGAATATAAGCGGGCAAAGCAACTTGCCCCTCAAGAACCCACGGTGCGGAATAATCTCGGAAATACCTATTCCGACAAGGACGCATACGATTTGGCTGTGGCTGAATTCCACGAACTGTTCCGTCTGAATCCGAATTGGAAGGGTGGTCATGCTGGCCTGGCAAAGGTTTACTTGGCGAAACGGGATTATCAATCCGCGGTCCCAGAATTAAAGCTGGCCATTCTCGATAATCCCACGGCATCCGCAGAGCACCGTGTGTTAGGCCAAGTCCTATTGCTTATACATCAACAACAGGATGGTTTGCGCGAGTTACGCATCGCCGTGGAACTCGACCCCGATTCAGCGCTCGCCCATCGTCTGTACGGAACTGCGCTTTTTGAAGCTAACCAGTTGAACACCGCGGCGCAGGAATTTCATGAAGCGCTCAGGCTGGAACCATCCGCCGAAAACCACTACTTCCTGGCTGCCTGTCTCATTACCATGGGCCGGGATGGCGAGGCGCTGGCCGAGTTGGAAATCGCCTCAACCCTGAAGCCCGGACAGAACCTCTATCGTGCCCGCAAAGATGAGTTGCTCAAACTGATGAAGGAAAACAAGGCTCAATAACACTACATCGCCCTCCCGAAAGCGGAAGGACAGTTACCGCCATGAACTCCCGTGCTGTAGTTCTGAGGTCCGGCTACTCCTAGAATCACATTGCGATGTTCTAGAGTTCGGCGCTACGCCGATGGAATGAACCGAGGGAGTGAACACGATGAGTCCAACACAATCCACTGCGGTTGCCCCGGCCCGGGAACAAACTACAGGTGCTTCTTCGCCAGCAGGAGTCCAGCATTCCGCAGTTCAGCCATCAGCCATGACGACGCCCGAAGCCGCCGAATCCTGGTCAAGCAGTCCGAAGGCGGCGGGTTACGGCATGCCTTGCGCGAAGTGCAAGACGTATTATGCGGCAAATCTGCCTGCATGCCCGGTGTGCAAAGCCACGGAGCGGGTCGCAGTAATGGCCGCCATAAAAACAAATACAATTCTTTCCGCCGAGAAATCTCCCGATCCTCAGGCCTTGGAGGAAGAGCGCGAAAGATTTTTGAGGGAATTCAAATCTCAAGCTTATGCCGCCTCTTTGCAACTTGGTCCCTCCGCAACCCCACACTGCACCCGTGAAGAGAATCATCGAGGCACAATTGAAGCCGCTACGGTGTGCCAGGCTTGCTACGACCAATTGCAGGAACGAGTGGATGTTCTCGAAGCGGTCCTTCACATGGACGTTAAGGAAGCTGCCGAGGTAATTTACGACGCGGTTTGGTCCGATCCTTCCGATCCCAGCAAGACTTACCAAAACGCGGCACAGGCAATGCTAAGTGAGTTAAAAAAACGCTCTGGCATCACTCCCGTATTTGGACCCCTCCAACCTTTGGCGCATTAAGAGCGATCGTCTGACAATCTGGGACTCTCCGCTCCCGGAGAGAGTTCCATCCGTTGGAAAACGCAACTTATCTGCCCTGCCGATCCCTCGAAACTCTTCCTGAAAGAAAAACAGTTCGACCTGAAGATGCTCATCTGGCGGCGAAATATTGAAGTACCGAAAATCCGTGCTGCTGGCTCATTTTAGGCTCCAAAATCGCATCGTCTTGTCAAAGGTAACCACCGGAATTACCAAAGCGCATGCACGTGGGACATCTATTCGCTTAAGCTCACGGATGAGATGTTGAATGGGTCGTGAGAAAGCAATTGCCCATGCCAACAGACGGTTGTTTGGATGAAGTTCACGTCCGCATCCTGCGCGTGACCGAAGATCTGCGCGCCATCCAACGAGAATTAAATTGCGCTGCCATGGAAGCTCCGGGCAACCCCGAACTCATGGAAGCGCTGACTCAGCTGCCCGAGATGGAATCGCTCCAAGTGCTGAAGTCAGCTCTGGATCAGATGCGGCATTTCCTATGGTTCTACATGCAAGTCATGACCAACAACTCCGAGACCGGAGACCAATTGCGCCAGAGTATCCGGCAGAAACCCGATAGCGATCCTTCGCGCACTACGGATGCATCCCTGCTAAATAAATTTAAGTCCGCCGCCGACACCGCACTCTTGCAATATCTCGCCGACGGCAAAAGCCGAAAGCCGAACTAATTTCATAAATTCCAAGAGCCGATTGAGATCCTGTCAGGCGGAACAGCCTCTTTTCGCCAGCGAAGCCTGCCAGACCCTTCCGGTCCCGAATGTTATAATCTGATCACATTGCAATGCTTGTAACTCAACGCTTGCAATGTACCCCTGCGCCTTCCTTCTTCATCTTCGCGCGGGTTCTCCTCGTCGGGGCGTAGCGCAGCCTGGTAGCGCACCTGGTTCGGGACCAGGGGGTCGGAGGTTCAAATCCTCTCGCCCCGACCATTATTTTCAAACACTTGGACTGTGCCTCTGGCGTTCCGTCTGGAGCGATTTAGATGATTTTGTAGACGATAAAACCCTCTGCTATTGAACGTTTTCCAAATTCCGTGCTCGATCGACTTCGCGTACCTGCCCGACAGCCGCCTTCAGGACTGCGAGGCTCCACCCGTTTTTTCCGATCACCGACTGGAGCGCATCTTTGTCCAAACTCAAATCTGCCACCAACTTCTTCAGGCGCCCGTTCTCCTCCCGCAGCTGCTTTACTTCCTGAACTTCATTCACATCCATCCCGCCGTACTTCGGCTTCCGGCCATAGATCGTGTGCTTGGACACTCCCACTTCCCGCGCCACATCCTCCACCTTTCGTCCCGCCTCCACCTGCTTCAATGCTGCGATCATTTCCGCTTCTGTGTGCCTGCTCTTCATATTCCTCCCCTCTCCTTTTGACCCAAAACCCAAAAACTGACACAGAGGAAACTAGAGGTAAGCTTGGGCGGAATTCTGGTAGAGGAGATAGAGACGATGCCCAAGAAGGGTCATACGGAGGAGCAGATCGTTGCGGTCTTGCGGCAGGTGGAAGCCGGAGCGCGGGTGGAGGAGGTCTGTCGAAAGGCAGGGATCAGCGGGGCGACATACTACCTCTGGAAGCGGCAGTATTCCGGCGTAGGCGTCAGCGAGCTGCGCGAGTTGCGGCAGTTGCTTGAGGAGAACGGGCGGCTGAAGCGGCTGGTGGCGGACTGGAGCATGGATCGGCAGATCCTGCAGGAGATTGTCTCAAAAAAGCCGGCCTTGCGGTTCTAGCCGGCCCTAATGACAAGATCTACTCGGAAGCCTACGAGGAACCGAAAGAAGTGCCGGAAGGACTGCCCGTGGCGGACCAGATCGTGGCGAAATACGTAGAAGCGCTCGGCGGCGAACAGGCGTTGCGAAAGGTGACGAGCCGGCACATCACGATCGTGGCGGACCTGCCATCAGGTCCCCGGGAAGAACCTCGGACCGTGGGGCTGATCGAACAGTATCAAAAGGCACCGAACTTGACGGCGACGTTCACGCAACTGCCAAACGGGACCACGTCAACGGGTTTCAACGGCGCCGACGCCTGGAACCAGACAGTGCAGGGGCGCGTAGCCAAGCTCGCAGGAACCGATTTGGCGCGTGCTCATCGCGACGCCGATTTTTACAATAGCTTGAACCTCAAGCAGACCTACACGCGACTGGCCGTCCGCGGCGTGGAGCGGGTGGGGGAGCACAACGCCTACTTGGTGATCGCTACGCCCCAAGGCGATACCGCCGAGCACCTCTACTTCGACACACAAACCGGCCTGCTACTGCGCAGGATCACCGTGGTACCGACACCGGTCGGAAACAGTCCGACGCAGATTGATTATGACGATTATCGTGCCGACGAAAAAGATGGCACGAAGTTTCCTTACCTGATGCGCATCACCGCGGTTACAACAACGCCGGACGTTCCACGTACAAAAGGTGGAGGACAACGCGACCGTCGACGCGAGTAAGTTCGTGGTGCCGGAATCGAAGGCGCCACCCGCGCCAGCAGCGCGTTAATCAGAACGATTCTCGCGCGGGAGTTGTGAGACTGCTTCGAAGATGCTCGCCATAGAGATGCGGCTAACCGTTGTAGAGATAGCGGTGCACGAAGGTAACGGCCATGGCTCCTTCGCCCACGGCGGAGGCGCAGCGCTTCACCGAACCATGGCGCACGTCGCCCGCGGCAAACAGGCCAGGAATATTCGTTTCCAAATAGTAAGGAGAACGATCGAGAGGCCAACCGTCAGCGGGGCGGCAATTGCGAAACAAGTCCGGCCCGGTGATGAGATATCCGCCTTCATCGCGTAGAACGCCGGCCCCCGCCGCCCATTCGGTGTGCGGCGCACCGCCGATGCAAACGAATAGCCAGCGCGTCTCAAACGCCTGAAACTCACCGGTGCAACGGTTCCGTACCTTAACAGCTTCCAAAAACTCATGGCCAATCAACTCAACCACTTCGGCATTGGTAAACACATGGATGTTCCTCGCCGCGTGGATACGATCCAAAAGATACGTGGAGAGAGTACTCTTCAAGGAATCGGCGCGGACGATGAGATCTATACTCCGCGCACATGCCGATAATTGCAGCGCGGCCTGTCCGGCGGAATTGCCGCCACCAACGATGAGAACGTGCTGATCGCCGCACAGCGCGGCCTCACTGGCGCCCGCCCCGTAGTACAAGCCCGCGCCTAAAAACTCATTTTCGTTGGGTAAGCCAAGCTTGTGGTAACCAACTCCGGTGGCACAGATGGCCGACCGGGCGACAATTTTTGTTCCATCGGCGAGATAGCCGACGCGCTTGCCCGTCGAGAATTCGCCGCGAACTCCCTCGCGGGCGAGTAAAATCTCGGCGCCGAACCGGCAGGCTTGCTCGCGCGCGCGCTCGGCGAGATCCGCGCCAGCAATGCCAGAGGGAAAGCCGAGGTAATTTTCAATCTTGGGGCTGCTGCCGGCCTGGCCGCCAACCGCCCAGCGTTCGATCACCACCGTCTTGAGACCTTCCGAAGCGCCGTAGACGGC
>PNAR01000342.1 GCA_003169715.1 Acidobacteriaceae bacterium
GCCTATCTCTCTCGATACGTGTTCAATGTGGCTTAAGTCGAGCTTGCCGCTCCGAAGGCTGGGCGTGCCCACGCATATGAATGAAATATCGGTTTGCAAAATCGCATCTTTTGCATCGGTAGTCGCAAGCAGCCTTCCCGCTGCGTGGGCTTCCGCGATGAGTGCGCCGACGCGAGCCTCCACAATCGGACTCTTTCCCGATCCCAACATGGCGACTTTGTCGCGGTTTACATCCACGCCCACGACTTTGTGTCCCATCTGGGCGAAACAGGCGGCGCTCACCGAACCGACATATCCCAATCCGAAAAGACTGATGGACAAACTCAAGTACTGGCTCCGATGTTTAATGCTGATTGTGGTCCAAAGTATTACACAAAAGTGGCCTTAGTCCTGTCTCGCGCCGTTCTAATTAGGAGGCTGCGCCCGCAATGTGGGGTGGACACTCCTGATTTGTTATTCAGAAGAACCTATCCAGAAAAACGAAGATCAAAAGCGGCGGACAGGAGTGTCCGCCCCACATAAAAATCACGATGGCTAGCCTGGTTTGGCAGAATGGAGCTTCCGCTGTTTCACTTTGCGGCTGAAAAGGGGAGCGCCCCAGACGCCGGCTGCCAGGAGTGCCCCGAATAAAATGATGGCGTCAATGCTGGCTCGTCCTTCCGGAGACCAGTAAACGTCCCGCAGGTTCAACCAAAGTGCAAACTCGTCCAGGGTAAGAGCCGCGCCCACGCCATAAAGGATTGACATCAGCCGGCTCAGAAGAATTGACGAGTTATCAGCGCCGCTGCCAATCTCGCACAGCCATCCGTATCCGGCCAGAAGCAGAATTATGATCCCGAAAACCAGGTGATGGATGTGCCGCCCCCTGGCCTCGATGAAGTGAAATGGCGGGATTTTGTGGAGGATTGCATATACCACCGCCCGTACTCCACCGAACGTGAGAAAAAAACTAACGGACGCGACGAAGAGACGCCGTCGTGGCCGGTCCGGAATGCCTTCGTGGAGAGCTCGGCCGAGCGGGGTTCCATGAAGCAGTAATAGTATGAGGGCTGTCCCCACGACTGTGAGCAGAAGGATGAACCATGAGTAAGCCATAGGATATTAGACCGCATAGAGTGATGCCGCTGCCACCGATATTCAGCGGCAAATCATCAAACATCCCTACACTCACCTATATTATTGTGAAGTGTCATTACGAAGCGCGGTATGATGCGCAAGGAATCCGCTATTTTACTTTGACAGAAAAGATCTCGTTCGCGAATCTGGCTTGGGATGACAAGAGTTTAAACTTTTCAACCGCACAATCGCCCAAAGGATATTCAAATGGCGGCGATTGTGATATCTGTGAACAAATGCCTCTGGAATGGAAGCACTGGCAAGGCCAGACAATTAACGGGAAGTTCGCACTTGGCGAATATCTTGGCGGGTCGGAGAACAGCGCTGTATTTCTAACGAGTCTTTCGCATCCGCAAAAAGCTGCTATCAAGCTGCTGGCCATAGATGCGAACAAAATAGATGCGAACGAAATTGAAGCGAAGNNTTGTCGCATCCTCATATCGTTCGTCTCTTGGAGAGTGGACAATATTCTCTTGAAGAGAAACCCCTGCTTTACGTTGTGATGGAGTACGCGGAAGAAAATCTTTCCGCGATCCTGCCCACGAGAGCCCTCACGCTTGCGGAAACACGGGAGATGCTTGATCCAGTCCTTGAGGTACTCGCATATATCCACGGTCAAGGATTCGTTCATGGGCATATCGAACCATCAAACATTATGGCAGTGGATGACAACTTAAAGATCTCGTCTGACGGCATAACGAAAGTGGGCCAATCAGGTCAACATTCGGCAAAGGGAAGCTCTTACCTTCCTCCAGAAGCGGCAAGCGGAGGACTCTCAACAGCGGCAGACATCTGGTCTCTGGGTATAACGCTCGTCGAGGTGCTTACACAACAAGCGCCCATAGTTCGTAGCGACGCGGAAGCCGAAGGTGTTGTGTCAGCGCTTCCCCAACCTTTCCGGAAAATAGCTGCGCAGTGTCTTCGCGCTGACCCACAACAACGATGCACGATTGCGGAAATCCAGAATCAAATGCACTTGCCGGTTTCTGTAAGCATCCCGGCTGCTAGCCCACCCGCAGCGCAAACTACCCGGCGCGGTCCGATCGTTCTTGTAGCGACGGTGTTGCTGGGGACAGTATTGGGAGGACTGTTCCTCTTTAAGCACCGAAGTGCTCAATCCGAACCGCCGGAAGAGACAATGCAAACGCAAGTCGCTTCTCCGCCAGGTTCAAATGCAGAGAAAAAAGCCGTCACCGATTCGGTCGTTTCTGGATCGGCAGCTGGACCCGTCGCTCCTGGAAAAATAATTCGCCGGGTTTTGCCTGATGTTTCCAACAACGCTCTCCGGACCATTCACGGGACGATCAAAGTTAAAGTAAGGGTCCAGGTTGACGCTGGGGGCAACGTGCAGAATGCACGCCTCGAATCGTCAGGACCCAGCAGGTATTTCGCAAACAAGGCGGTGGAGGCCGCCAAACAATGGAAGTTCGAGCCACTGTTGCCAAACGGTAAGAACGTCCCAGGCCAATGGGATCTTGAGTTCCGGTTCGGCAGCACATCTCGCCAGGTTCGGGAGAGACCTGTCCTCCACTGACCCGTTGATAGATTGCGACTTCACGCCTTGCCGAGGACGCGCCGGGCTTTGGAATAGTCGCCCGTGCGGCTTGTCCAATTACTCGCCAAGGTAGCCGCCGCCCATACCAGCGCAAAAACCACAAACGGTTTGCTCCACGGAATTCCCTGGCGCCAGGCCCAGAGCGCGCCCAACGTCGGGACAAGAGCGGAAGACGTCACACCCGCCGACCACATGATCGCTTTGGCAACGCGGCTGGCATTTTGCATAGAAGCCTTTTCTGTTTGCACGCCAAAGAACGGAAGATGTTCAAACACCCAGCGAAGGCCAATGGGGTAGCCTTCTGGATTTCCTGTTCCGCCGAGAGTGTAGAAAGAGAAGCGAATGCCGAGAATTCGCCCCACAAGCCAGTGGGCAATCGCGTGGCAGCAGAAATAGAGCAGAGCCCATCCGCCGACTAACGCGACCACGGCGGTTACAGTCGAGTGCGCTGAGCACGCCGCAGCGAAAGAAAGGAAAGCGAGTGCAATCCCGGCGGTCTGCAGCACATTGCCACCTGCGATTGAAATGCGGCCAAATAGCCGTCGCTGTGAAATCGGGTTTGGTCCGGTCATTGGGAGAACTCGTTTGAAGAGGTGGTCAGGCTCAGCCCTGATTTGCGGGGATATTATATGCGACAGCTTTGCTTTTTAATTTTGCACTCGCCGTTCCACCAACCATCGATTCGACCTGAACATCGGCCATTGAATCATGTTTTTGTAAAGGTGGGGATTCATCGCCGTGTTTTATTGGGGCTGAAATCTACTTCTTTTGCAAATCGCCGAGTGCGGCCAGCACTTCTTCGCTGTGTTTATTGGGGTCTACGCTGGTGTACGCGCGAACAATCTTGCCCTCGGGATCAATAATGAAAGTATGCCGGGCGGCAATCTGCGTGACTCCAAAATTCATAACTGAACCGTATTCGCTGGAGACTTTATGATCCGTATCGGCCAGCAACTTGAAGTTCAAGCCTTCCCTGGCGCAGAACTTTTTGTGTGAATCCGCGCTATCCACGCTCACTCCAATCACGACTGCGTTCTTCTTTGCGTATTGATCCTGATCGCGTTGAAAATTGTGAGCTTCAATCGTGCATCCGCTGGTGAAGTCCTTAGGATAGAAATAGAGCACGACCCACTTCGACCGATAATCCTTCAGGCTGACTGGCGTGCCATCTTCGGAAGCAAGAGAGAAATCAGGAGCGGTTGTTCCGACCTCGGGCACTGGACCAGCAAATGCGAGCCTTGCCGCCACTCCAACCGCCGCTACTACCGATAGCAAAATTATCCAAAAGCGCATAAGATCCTCCGTCGCAAAGGCAGGCTATCCAGGTCGCCCTTTAGATTCTCGGTCATTGCTAGGATGCCGGTCCAGAAGTGATCTGCGTCGCCTTCCCGTTGACATAAGTTATCTTCAACGGCTTCCCTCCATTTGCGTAGTCCAAAGTCTTCTGGACTTCACTACTGTCGCCTTCTGGCACTCCCAGGCCAATGGCAAAATCCGCTTGCAATTCGCTCATTCCAGACTTCACTTCGTGTTTGTCAATAGAATCCCAAATATCGGAGGGCCAATGAGTGTAGAGCGTGTGCGGTTCCTCAATGAACAACATGTCGTTGACGTAGAAGCGGTAGTCGTCCCCCTGAACGGCACCGACGGGGAAGGCATAGGTTTTATTTTCCTTGGAGAAGATGGCCATTACCTGACGCTGCCCCGAAGATTTTGGCGCGGTATCCAGAATCACGTCTTTGATCTCGAGACGTTCCAATGGAAGAAGTAAGCCAGACTCATGGGAAAAATCAGCATGCCGCCGGGCGGCACTGTATGGATAATAAGTAATGCTGTACCCGACCTTTACCCATTCTGGCTGTTGAGTGAGTTGCTGCCTCGCGGTTTTCAAATCGTACGCGTAAAGCTTCTTCGGGGTGACGTAGTAATCGGGATTAAGCGGCGGAGGCTGCGCCTTGTTCATCGCGCGCGAATTGTCATGATGGCGCTCATAAAAGGCGTAGCCCACCCGGCCCCCGATTGCGACCACCGTCACTAACAACATGATTTGAATTTTCTTCATCGGCATACTCTCGATAGCCGGGGGCGTCCCCGCCCGTCTCCCAAGGACCAATTAGGATAAAATCAATCGTGTAGCGAAGATAGTGTCCTTGAGAAGCGATTCTATGGCAATTACACAAGACGAAGTATTAAACGCATTGAAACAGTGCTACGACCCGGAAATACCCGTCAATATCGTTGACTTGGGTTTGATTTATGAAATTCGCTTCGATCCGGCAGCCGACAGTACGCCGGAACCTAAGCAAGATGTGGCCGTGGACATGACGCTTACCGCCCAGGGATGTCCTGAACACGTAAACATAAGCGCCCAAGTGAAGGCACGTATCGAACAACTCCCCGGCGTACGCAATGTAACCGTGAACGTAATCTGGACCCCTCCATGGACTCCTGAGAGATTGAGCCCGGACGCCAGGAAGCAGCTGGGGATCGAGTGATCGGCGGCCGATTACCGGCTCAGCAACGCCTCATACCAGTCCGATCCCCGGCTCTCTGCGACGTGTGCAAGGCGCTCTCCAACCCTCGTGACCACATCCAAATACGTCGTTCCGCGCTCAATGTAGTCCGGCAGATTCTCCCGCAACTCCGCAAACTTCTCGGGATATTCAGATGCCAGCGTAGCTACTCCGACACCTGCCAGGATCAAGCCCGCTGACTTGTTTCCCTTCACAAACATAATGGCCGCCGCTGCCGCAGAGCCGGCCAGCAACGCTCGCTTCCAGTATTCCATGGTTAGTTCCTCCGGTTATGTGCGCTCCGATTTACGTCCATAAGAAGCTATAAGAAGCTATCGCTTCCCAAATATGTAGACGGACCTTTGATGCACAAATCATGCTTCCAGGTCCACAAGACTGTTCCAATAAAGACTTCACTTCTTGCCGGAAGGCCGCACTAGCGACCCTTGTTGGTCTCTCAGGGCGGCTTGTTGCTCATGACTTCGTTCCTCGGCAACCACAATCTGCTTCGACTTCCGATAAACGTTTGCAACCGCTATTGTCCAGAAGGGAACCAGATCAACTCCCGGGACCAGTTTGGCAAAAAACGACGGAAGAAATTCCCAGTGCCAGCCGAGAAGGTGAACCAACAGGGCTGCGACTCCGAAATCCAGCAGGTCATCGGCNNGGTGAATCATCATGGCCCCAATGCCCAAATCCAGCACATCATCAGCAGGAGAGAAAGCGCCTTCTACAAACAACGGAAAGATGACAATCTGGAGTGCATCCGCGATGACGGCGAGGATCATGGCGGCTCGAAACTGCGAACCCGGCGAAATTGTAATGGTGTCGTCAGTTGTGGCGGGGACGCTCATATGCGATTGTTTATTTTAAACCGCAGACTCGGATCGGAATGGGAAAATGCGTTTCTTCGACTTGCCGCGTCGTTAAACGCTGGTGCCGGGACGGGGAGTTGAACCCCGAAGGGCCGAAGCCCGGCGGATTT
>PNAR01000334.1 GCA_003169715.1 Acidobacteriaceae bacterium
TGGGCATGTCGCACGATTTCGAGATAGCCATTGAAGAGGGGTCAACCTGCGTGCGGGTCGGAACGGCGATTTTCGGAGGTCGCACTTAAACTGTAACGATATTGACATTTGTCCAAATATGGCTATAATAATGTACATATTTGGAGGCATCAATGATTTCCGCCCAAGTACTTCCGGACCTTGGACTTGATTCAAGAAAGCTGCCTGACTTGAGCGATCCGGCGACTCGCAAGCGATTGAGTCCGTCCGCAATCGAGGCCTTCTTCAAAATTGCCGACAATTGGGACCTTAGGAATGAAGATGCGATGGCGCTGCTTGGAGGCGCTTCCAACGGTAAGTACTTCAGCCTGAAGCGAAGCCATAAGGGTGTTCTGACCCAGGACGAGCTCACCAGAGTCTCGTTATTGATCGGAATTTTTAAGGCTTTGAATATTTTATTCAGCAGGAAACTCGCGAATCAGTGGGTTTCACGGCCCAACAGCAATTCCATGTTTCACAATGCAGCGCCTCTTATGGTCATCCGAAGCGGCATCCTGGGCATGGTCAGTGTCCGAAGGCTGCTGGATGCTCGTAGGGGCGGCAGGTAGCATTGCCGAATACTTGTGACCTCGATCAACGCGATACCCATCGCCTTATTCCCTCACAGTTTGCCGAGGACGGCGCGTCAGTACTAACCCGTCTTACTGACGACGAGAACACTCTGGAGCATATCTTTGAACTTGACAATGCAACCAATGATCGGCTCCTGGCCGAATCTGGGTTATCACCCGGCATTGACGCAAGGGAGTTGGTATTCTGGATCCCTTCTTACCGGATCATCAATGCGGCGTTTTGTCATCCCACAACCAAATCGCGTTTCAGTTCTTCCGATCGTGGCGCCTGGTATGCTGCGTTCGAGCTCGAAACTTCAGAGGCCGAAGTGGCTTACCATCGGCAACTTTGGCTTCGCGAAACAGCGTGGGATGAAGAAGATGTCGCGAACTATACGGATTATCTTGCCGACTTTCGCGCCGAATTCCACGACATTCGAGGGACGAAACAGTATGCCGACAGTCTTTCCCCAGATAGTTATGTTGCCTCACACGCGCTTGCCGGTGAACTCTTGAAATTAGGTTCTTCTGGCATTGTTTACCCGAGTGTCCGCCGGCGCGGAGGAACTTGTGTAGTTTGTTTTCGTCCGGTACTGGTCATGAATGTTCGTAAAGGGAACACCGTTACTTTGGTATTCTCAGGCTCAATGAATCCTCCTGCAATTCGGCGTAGGTAAAAGACTTTTCTTGAACGCGATGTCTGCAAGCTTTTGTGTCAAAAAGTTGCAGATGAATTTCGGGCTGCTAAGCATCACCAGCAACACTCGTCTCCTCGCGCAATCCAGCCAACTAATTTAGAATAATCGCTTGCCCATGAACCTTGCCGCTATTCAGGCTGCGCTGCGAGAGCGCAATATTGATGCCTGGCTGTTTTACGATCACCACCATCGCGATCCGATTGCTTACAGCGTGCTGGGATTGCCGCAAAAGCTGATGGTAACCCGGCGTTGGTTCTACCTGATTCCCGCGGAAGGAGAGCCGCAGAAACTTGTTCACAAAATCGAAGCGGGACACCTGGATTCGCTTCCGGGGAGTAAACGTCAGTACGCAGGATGGCAAGAGTTGTTCGAAGAGATCAAGAACATGCTTGCGGGTCATCGTGACATCGCAATGCAATACTCCCCAAATAACGCCGTTTTTTATATATCTCTGGTGGACGGCGGAACGCTGGAACTGATTCGCGGTTTAGGCAAGAATGTGGTGAGTTCCGGCGATTTGGTAGCATTGTTCGAGGCCACGTGGACTGAAGAGCAAATCCAGAGCCACTTTGCGGCACGCGACTCCGTTGACAAAGTCACCGCGGAGGCTTTTCGTGAGATTGGTCATCGAGTTCGAAATGGCGGCACGCACGAACATCAAATTCAGCAGTGGTTCTTGGAAGCTTTTCGCCGTGAAGGCCTGGTAGCCGATAACCCGCCCATCGTTGCGGCCAATAAGAATAGTGGAAACCCGCACTACGAGCCGCAACCGGAGACTTCGGCTGCAATTCGCGAGGGCGATCCTGTCTTGTTGGACGTTTGGGCTAAGAAAGACAAGCCCGACGCCGTATATTACGACATCACCTGGATGGGATTTGTCGGCAAAGCGCCATCGGATCGCCTTCGGCAAGTTTTTGAAGTTGTAAGTGGCGCGCGTGACGCGGGCGTAAAGACAGTGCAAGATGCAGTTGCCGCCAAGAAGGTTATCGCGGGTTGGGAAGTGGATCGTGCCGTGCGCGGCCATATCGAGAAGGCGGGATTTGGAGAATATTTCATCCATCGGACTGGGCATTCCATCGGTGCCGACATCCACGCTAACGGCGCGAACATGGACGATCTTGAAGTTCACGACGAACGCCAGATTCTGCCCAATTCGTGTTTTTCGATAGAACCTGGCGTTTATCTGCCTGAGTTCGGTGTGCGCAGTGAGGTTAATGTCTTAGTTCGCCAACATGCAGCCGAAGTAACTGGTAAAATCCAACGGGAAATCGTGATCATCTGAATGGCAAATTCTTCGCTTAGCAAGAAGACCTCAACGGAAGCGGCGGCAGCGCCGCTTCAACGCATCAGCTTAATCTCAATCGTGGCTCCGGCCGTCGGATGGCTTATTCCGGGGGCTGGGCATTTAATTCAGAAGCGGTGGATTCGCGGGCTGCTGCTGATGGCCTCGATTGTCACCATGTTCGTGCTCGGAGTTCTAATGGATGGACGAATTTACCGGCCTAACGGCGGCGATATTCTGGACATTCTGGGATTCGTTGGCGACGTGGGGGCGGGCGGACTTTATATCGTGAGCCTGGCACGCGATATGGGACAGGATCTTATCGCGCATGCTACGGCTGACTACGGAAGCAAATATATTATCGTTGCTGGACTGCTGAATTTTATTAGCGTGGCGGACGCTTATCACATCGCGATTGGGAAGAAATCATGACTCTCGCGCTGTCTCATTTCAATGCGGCGGTGATCTTTGCTGTGTTTGCGTCAGTCGTTTTCGGAATCACCCAACGCAATGTGGCACGAGACCAGATCCGTTATGGATTGTATTGCTTCGTCATGTTTGTCGGCGGAGTGTTTGTCGCAGGATGGCTCATGTGGCTTCTGCGCCACTAACTTTGCGGGCGAAATCACTTTGGCGATGGTTCTGTTTTTTCGAGATTTCGAAGCTCGGGCGATCTATTACAAGATTTTTGCAGGAATCCGCGCCTCTTGAGCATCTTACCTTGTTGAAAGCACTTAACAATCTTTCATTGAGTCTTCTAATATTGTTTTTTTTGCGCACGCGAAAGAGCTCGCTTCCAATATTACTGGTAGCGGGGAGGGTAAATGGGTAGGTCTGGCCTGAGTGTGGTTGGGACGTTTTTAGTACTTTTCTTGGCGGCCGGTCTACCTGGTTGCAGCAAAGGTAGTGGTGTTTCCGTGGCCACGTTTCAAACTCCAGCGAACGTCGTGCTCACCCCCTCCACCGCTGCCTCGATGGATGTGGGCGCCACTTTGTCCTTCACGGCCCAGCCAGAGGATAATGCGAATAACCCTTTAACCCAACCTGTCTCCTATTTTTCCAGCAATTCCGCGGTTGTTACGATCGCGGCTAACGGCATAGCCTGCGCTGGTACGTGGGATTCGATCAGCAGTCCGCAGGTGTGCACGCCTGGTCCGGTTGGGGTAGCGCAAATCACCGGATCCGCTCAGGGAGTAACCAGTCCTCCGACGACGGTTTACGTGCATCAACACATTGACGGCATTTCGATCAGTGCTCTTCCAACGCAAAGCAATCCCGGAGCACCGTGTGTCACCAAAGGCCGGACATTTGAGTATGCGGCCAACGCTTTCAGTCGCGGATCAGATATTACCTCTACCGTGGGACGTTTCGGCTGGAGCACCGTCAACGCCAACGTTGTCAGCCTGAGCACCACTGCTACGGGGCTATCTCAGAGCCAGGTACTGGCGACCGCGGGTGTTCCGGGGGTTAGCACGACGTTCGCTACTCTTGGGAACGTGGTGAGTGTGCCATTCGACTTCGTAACCTGCCCAGTTCAGTCCATCTCTCTCTCAGTGAACGGGAACAGCGGCAATCCGATAATCGTGACGGAGGGATCATCCGAGATAATTTCCACGACGGTTAAAGACAGTCTCGGGAACATAATTACGGGCGTGCCTCTGACGTGGACCTCGTCCGAACCAACATCAGTCTCCGTTACCGCGGGAGCGGTTTCTGGAAGCACAGTGAGCGGAACCGCATCCGCGACGTCCCCCGGCGGCGCTTCGGTGATTGCGTCGTGCACGCCACCGAATTGCAATATTGGTTTCCAACCCTCGCTGCCAATTTATCCGCAGTCTGCGCTTGGCATCGTGGTGGCTCCGTCGTCTGGAAGTACCGCGACAGCCTCTACACTTTACGTCTCGAGCACCGGTTGCCAGGCCACGGTAGCTTGCTTTACCACGCTTGTGCCAGTCACCACTCCTGCGAACACAGTGGGGGGGCCAATCACCTTGTCAGCGACCCCTGATTCGCTGTACTTCAGCCGGGACGGCACTAATGCTTACTTGGGAACCGATCTGGGAGAACTTGGGACCAAGGGGTTAATGCATTACACCGCCTCGGCAACCGCGCCTGCGGTGACGCAGAATACGGCGGTGGTGGGAAAAATTCTTAGTATTTCCCCCGACGGAAGTAAACTCGTCGTTTCGGATATCGCGGACCCAAACTCGGCTCCACAAGCGTTCGTCTTTGATACCGCCGCCAATAGCACTACCACTATTCACTTTCCTGCCGGGACTACGAACGTGGCAGCAAATTTTTCTCCCGACAGTTTGAAGGCATTTATCGTGGCAAGCAGCGGAAGCTCCAGCACTCTGTTTGTTTACTCGAAAGTTGATTCTTTACAGACAATTTCACTCACCACCGGGACCAGCGACATCGCTTTTCTGCCGAGTGGGAATTTCGGATATATCGCCGACCGCGCGATTCCGCAGCTTTCCCTCGCGCCGACGTGCGACAATCCCCCTCCTTCGACTCCGCCGCTACTGGAGACGTCTGCTACGACGGTGCCGCCATTGTTCATCCGGCAGCTCGTGGATGGAAGAATGTTGACCGTGGAATCTCCCGGAATCGAACTGTTTACGCCGACGATCAGCGGGACAGGCTGCGCATTTCCGCGGCCATATCCGGGAACGTCCGATGTGATCCCCGGAAACCTCACGGCTAGTAATACGTCAGTGTTCTTTAATCTTGGGCAGGGAAATTTCATTCCCAGGCAGCTCATTATTTCCCAGGATAGTTCCACGGCCTACATTCTGGCCAACGATGCGAACAATAACCCGCTTGGCGTGATTCTTGTATTTAACATTCCCAACCACACTTCGTCGGCCATCAGCTTGACCGGAAATGCGATTCCGCTGAAGGCGACGCTCACTCCCGATGGAACTTTGCTTTACGTGGGGGCGTCGGACGGGACCGTCCACGCGGTCAGCACCGTTGCGGGAGGGGACTTTCAGCAGATCGCGTTTCCGTTGGGAATATGCCGGAACGCCACGGGCGCGCCTTTTGCTACAACATGCAATCCCGACTTGCTCGCTCTACGACCGTAGATTCGGCGTGTCATGACGCTGTCTTGGCTTTTTCCAGATCCTTACCGACGCTGTCAAGCACCCCATTAATGAATTGAACGGATTCTGGACTGGAGAATTTGCGGGCGATTTCGAGCGCTTCATTGATGATGACGGCACGCGGTGTGGCCGGAAATCCCATCAACTCCGCTACTGCCGCGCGCAGGATATTGCGGTCCACGGCGGACATGCGCTCCATGCGCCAATTGTCCGCATGACTCTCGATCAATCCATCAATATCGGAACTGCGGTCGTTCGCGACTTGAAAAAGGTCTTCGGCAAATCCCTGAACATCGTCGCCAATTGAGCCGCGTTCGTTCCAGAATGTCCGGCGCACATCGTCCGGACCCTGCTTTCCCATGTCCGCCTGAAAAAGCATTTGTAGAACAAGTTCGCGAGATTTGCGGCGGGTTCCCATAAAGGCGGTCGTTCGTCGTTTGTCCTTGGTCGTTGGCTTAAGCCCTCCGGGAAAAGGTCATCGGGAGCCGTCCCAAAGAGTGACAGCTTTCAGTTTACAGGAGGGAAGTGGGACGCCGATAATT
>PNAR01000352.1 GCA_003169715.1 Acidobacteriaceae bacterium
TCTCTCTTATCCAATCAAGCCTTCGCGTCCCTTGCGGATGAGTGGGTGAGTGTCGACTCGACCGTTTCCGAACTGGAACTGCGCCTTATTTATGCAATCTGGTTGGTTCATCCTTTGGTCCCTGCGCAAACAATATTGGGTTTACGGGAGCCGGTGCCGGATATCCAATTAACTTCTTCCAAGCCAATCCCTATGCGCAAAGCTTCAACGGGCTCGAGAGCTACACGGTGGCTGAGGGCTACTCGAATTACAACGCGCTGCCGTACAATATCCAAGCGTTGACATCGTTTTTCTCAGTTGTATTTTTGCGCTTGGCACCCGACACGCGCACGTTCAACGAGGGGGCTCATGGCGACATCAAACAGTTTTTCACGTAGACAATTTATAGCGACGGTGGCTGCCGCGACCGGCACAACTCTTTTACCCAAACAATTATTTGCGAGCCCGCCGCCGCAGGATCCGGTTGTCAACGCCATTCAGAAGAATGGAAAGACAACGAACGAAGAAAAAGTTTCCTGGAAAGTCAAGCCGTTCCCGATGACTCAGGTTCGTCTTGGAAAAGGCCCCTGCAAACAAGCCATGGAAGCCGACCTCCAATATTTACGTTCATTACCGCCCGACCGTCTCCTGCACACTTTCAGAATCAATGCAGGCTTTCCCTCTTCAGCTCAACCTCTGGGGGGCTGGGAAGCGCCCGACTGCGAGCTTCGCGGCCATTACGCTGGGGGACACTATCTTTCAGCATGCGCGCTCATGTATGCCAGCACTGGCGATGAGACTCTCAAAGCGAACGCCAACACCGTTGTAGCGGAACTGGCGAAGTGTCAGGATGCGCTGAAAAGTGGCTACCTCAGCGCCTTTCCAATCGAGTTTTTTGACCGGCTTCGTGAACGTCAGCGCGTATGGGCGCCGTTCTACACCATTCACAAGATCATTGCCGGCAACCTCGACATGTATGTTCATTGCGGAAACGAGCAAGCGCTGGCAATAGCAGAAAAAATGGCGGGGTGGACAGCGGGGTACACGCAATCGCTGAGCTATGAACACATGCAGCGGGTGCTTGGCACCGAATATGGCGGGATGGGTGAATCACTGGCGAATTTGTATGCCGTTACGGGCAAGCAATATTATCTTCGACTGGCGCAGCGTTTCGATAAGAAGGAGTTCTTCGATCCGCTTGCTGACCATCGCGACGAACTGAAGGGTCTTCACGCCAATACTCACATCCCGCAGGTGATCGCAGCCGCCAGGATTTACGAATTGACGGGCGACCGCCGCTATCGCGATATCGCGGAATATTTCTGGGATGAAATTGTCAGTGAACGCTCTTACTGCACCGGCGGCACAAGCAATCACGAGTCATGGAATACCGATCCTGGAAAACTTGCCGCTGAACTCAGCACTAACACAACCGAAGACTGCTGCGCTTACAACATGATGAAATTGACGCGCCACGTTTTCGGTTGGTCCGCCGATGCTCGCCTCATGGATTACTACGAAAGAGCACTCTTCAACCATCGGTTGGGAACAATCAATCCTGAAGATGGGACAATGATGTACTACTTGCCGCTGGCCTCGGGCTATTGGAAGACTTTCGGCAAGCCCTTCGACGCATTCTGGTGTTGCACCGGGACTGGATCCGAAGAATACGCAAAGCTCACCGACACGATCTACTTTCACGATGACGACTCTCTGTACGTGAATCTCTACGTTGACTCGCAACTGGAGTGGCCGGAGAAAGGCCTTCGGTTGCGCCAGGAAACGCGCTTCCCCGAACAGCAGGGAACCACAATCACGATCTCGGCGAAGAACCCCGTTCAGATGGGCATTCATCTTCGCATCCCCTATTGGGCACGAGGAGGCAGCGTCAAAATTAACGGAACACCACTCACGGCCTTCGGCAGTCCAAGCAGCTATCTGGCCCTGAACCGCATCTGGAAGACCGGCGACAAAATTGAACTCAGCCTTCCCATGGACTTGCACATTGATAGCATGCCCGACGATGAAACTGTTCAGGCAATGATGTATGGACCTCTGGTATTAGCGGGCCGCTTCGACGCAGTCACTAAAGAGATGATGTATGGCGACTACCAACCCAAGCCTAACGATCAGACGAAAGTAGCGGATATCACTGCTCAGACAGGCAGGCCGACAGGCTGGTTAGCCCCTGATTTAAAGCAACCACTTACATTCCAGACCGTCGGGCAAGAGCAATCCGCGACCCTGGTTCCGTTGTACAAAATAATTAACGAGCGGTATGCAGTTTACTGGAAGGTGAATTCCCAGCCGGCGAATCCAAAGAGCACATAGGTCGAACGGGGAATTCTTATGGTTGGCGTTTCACTCATCACTCAGATTAGTTAGGTTTGCTCCCGTGCGATCAGCCCGGGAGAACGCGGTCGCTGTACAATTCCGTCTGTCCGCGAACTTAAGGCTTCCGGCTGATTCATGTTGCCAAGACGTATTCCTGATCTGTTGCTCATCGTTCTGGTCTGTTTGGACATTGTTTCCACGGGAAGCGGACAATCCGGCCCGCTTCCACCTGCCCCCTCCGATGCGCAAATCCCGGCTTTCCAACTGCTACGCGATCCCACTGGCGCAAGCCGCTGCGAGTTTTGCCATCGCTCCGAAGTCGAGGGGTACGCGCGCTCTGCTATGGCGCACTCCTCGCGTCGCGCTGGCCAAGAGCCGGACGGCACAGTGACCACGCCGGATTCAAAAATCACGATGTGCATTCGTCGCCAGCCGGCTATTGGCCGCAACCAGGAGAGCCTGTAACACCGGGCTCAGCGGTCGCGTTACCGGCCAACCCTCCGCCAATACCGCCCGGGGGCGGACGGAGGCATCCTCCGAATTCCACCGAGCCGAAAGGGACTTTCGCAATGTGCTACGCCGTCAGCACGACGGAAGACCCGCTCGGCCCCTACTATCGTTATGCGTTTAAGCGAACGCTATTCCCCGACTATCCCAGACCGGCGATCTGGCCCGACGGATACTACGTTCCAACCAGCACCGGAGACACGGTCATCCAGAAACATGTTTGCATCGCGGACCGCACAAAGATGCTGGCTGGGAAACCGGCCACCGAGCAGTGCATCGTGATTGATGGCGTGAATTTCCTCAACAACGCCGACCTCGACGGTCAAAGCTTGCCGCCAGCGGGAGCGCCGAACATCATGATGGCGGCGGGCGGCACTCAGCTCAAGAAGATATTCGACGACGATGGAATCTACTACTGGAAGGTTCACGTGGATTGGGAGAATCCTGCAAACACGAAAGCCATTGGACCGGAAAAGATTCAAGTCGCTCCTTACCACTATCTGTGCAACGGCCAATTGACAAATTGCGTTCCTCAGCCCGGTACTGAGCAGCGCTTGGACGTACAAGGCGACAAGATCATGCAGCGCCTCGTCTACCGCAGAGTTGGGCGTCACGAATCCATTGTCGCCGCCCATTCAATCGCGACCAGTGCGGGCGGCGGAGGCGTCCGGTGGTACGAATTTCGCCTGGACAAAAAGCGTGATCCTCGTCTGTATCAACAAGGAACATACGCTCCGGATAGCTTCTACCGCTGGATGCCGAGCATCGCGATGGACAAGAAAGGCGACATCGGAGTTGGATATTCCTTTGGCGGAACTCCGAATTTCGCCGGGCAACGATTCGCCGCGCGGCTCGCCAAAGGCCCCAAGGGTAAATTGACGTTTCACGAAACGGTCCTAGCGAATGGTGAAGCTGCGCAGACCAAAACCCTCCGTTGGGAGGACTACACGACTACGGCAATTGATCCCAGCGACGACTGCACATTCTGGTACGTTGGCGATTATTTCAAGCTCGGCGAAACAGGCTACAGAACCCGAATCGGATCATTCAAAATACCCAAGTGCTAGAAACGGCACCAACACATCTCGAAGTGCCTTAGCGGTGTCCCGAGCATCTTCGCGTCGTTCTCCGAGACGGTACCAACGTAATCGTCAATCCTTTCTCTTTTCCGTGTCAAATAAGAGGATGAGGGCATGGTGCACTTTGTTCGGTGATCGCAATGTATCCGTTCAGCGCGTTGACTTCCTTTTGTCCCGCGGGGGGTCTCACGCTACGGTCAAACCGCGCGTGCTAAATCGATCTGTCTTGACGCTCTCGATACTATTGTTTCTCTCCGCTCCAAAATTCCTCTGGGGTACGCCTGACGCAGTTATTAGAGTGGCTGGCAAGGTTATTGAGGTCGGTGGCGCTGGACCAGCGCCCTGGAAACTGCGATACGGACTTGCGGGCTCCGCGTCTTCCGATAAGGTCGATGAAACTCACCTGATAAAGACCGGAACCGGTCAGGCATATTTCAGTCATGGGCAATGTTTGCGTCGGATCGACACCGATGCTGGTATCGTTCTTGGCCGCTGGCTCATGCCCGGAATAATCACACGGATTACGCCAGAAGGGGCGGACGGTAAGGTCGAGATTACAGTGGAGGAGCCGTCTCCCGGAAGAAAGAGCTCGGCATCCACTTTCGTTTTCGATCCGATCCAGCCTAGACTCCCAACCGTTCTTGGACACGAATCAATCTTAGAGAACTTGCTTCCCGAGCGCGAAGCCGTGAGCCTATACGGGGAGCAGACGCTGCCGGCGGATCGCGCCCGTGCGCTCTTACCCGAAGTGCAAGAGGAGGTCCGGAGAGATCCTTTCTCGCCTTGGTTCCGGGTAATCCTAGGGAAGCTGCTCCTTGAGGCGGGAGATCCCGGCGCAGAAGCTGCCCTCGAACAGGCAATCCAGCCACTGAGTTCGTATACGGAGCTCCTACCCATTTCCGGGTTCGTGGAGGATCTGAGAGTTCCCCGGATTGCGGACGAGGCATTCGAGCGTGGCTACCGGGATTTTCTCCAAACCGGAAACGATCCTCGACTTTTGACCTCGATCATTGCGCGTCTCTGGTTGTATCCCGTGGACTCGAAGAAAATCGCGCCTGATCGCAGGGACGAAATCGCCGAGCGGATCTATCAGCTCATGCCCTATGGAGAGGGGGCAGATTTGGCATGGCAGGAGTACGCTATGTCCGCGCCGGCTCCTTATCAACGTCGACTTTGGCTGAGTCGGGCTGAGGAAGCACGTAAAAACAGCGGCCATATCTTCGAGCCTCTCGTTCTTCGGTTCGATATTACCTTACTCATCAGCATCGCCTGTGGTTTGGCGTGGTGGGTATTCGTGGTCGTTTCGTATATCCGCTACCGGTTGCAGCGACAATATGATCGAAAGAGTAGCGCGCCGAGGCCCGCTGGCGTGCGACAGCGCCTGGCATTCTTCAACCTCCAGTATTGGAGCATGCCCCAACGAGTAGGCTTCGTTTTAATTTTTCTGGTTTCGTGGTTTTGCTACGGCTGGATGGGACAATCACTCGCACCCCCCATGCTGATGGGCGAGGCCCCGATCAGTATGGGCTCCGGTAGTCTTGGATCCTCCTCCACCCGGCAGTTCCTGGAGCAGCGATTGTCTCCTACGCCGGAGCGCGACTTCCTGATGGCACTCTCGTTCGAGGAGGCCGGAGATTACGCTACCGCCACGCGACTCTATCAAGAGGCACCGCAATATGCGGAAAGCTGGAATAATCTTGGAGCGATCTGGCGAATTCAAGGCAGAGCGGCTGATGCTGTCGAAGCGTTTCGACAGGCCATGCGGCAGAATTCGAATCTAACTGAGGCAACCTTCAACCTTGGCCTCCCGACCTCGAACTATTGGGCGCAGATTCACCGCCAGTACGCAAGCAATACTCCGATGGTTGCGCCACCACCCAGGCGCGTGTGGTTGAATGCTTTTGCCGGAGGCCCTTTGTCGAGGCGATTAGTCCTCGCGTCGCTAGGACCACTGCATCCTTGGCAGTGGAATCCGAATAATATGGCAGTCACCAGCGTGGCTGTAAAGGCGGGTGGGGTTATATGGGTGCTTTCCAAGATCACTCTCGTTCTAATAGTTTTACTCTTCGTTTTTCCTAGCCTGCCAGTTCAGCGTGCCCCGGGAACAGGCGGCAAGAGCCTAGGAATCATATTTCCGGGAACGTCGCGGGAATGGGGTTATGCGGGGGGTTTGGTTCTGGTGGCGTGGATATTTCTTATGCTTCAGCTCATCCTAACTAAATGGGTCGGCTCGTCTTATATTCTGACCTACATCGCAACACCTAATGTCCTCAGGGCATATGGGGCCGGGACGTCCTCAGAGCAAGCAATATCGTTAATCAATCCCGGGTGGATCTGGCTCTATCTTGCGCCAGCCGTGTTGGCATTGTTCAACCTGATGGTAAGTTTCCCAGCAATTCAGGCGAAAATGCGTCAGGCAATTGCTCGTGGGAAATGAACGCTTGACCACCCGCAACATCCCAAAAAGCGCCAGAATACTGAGGGATGCGACACACTCTGGATACTTGGCGATCACCGCTGCGCCCATGTGTGCTCAATCTTCGGCGGACTCTGCAACGTTTGCATTACCACGCAATACTGTTCCGTTTTCGCTTGCAAAGCGCTTAGCTGCTCGGCGGTTGCTTGCGTCGAGCGGACGTCGAAAATGACTCTGATACTCTGGAATCCCACCGGCACTTCTTTCGAGATTCCCAAGGTTCCCTGGAGGTCCAGATCGCCTTCGACCCTGACATCAATTCCCTCGGTAGGTATTCCCATCGCAGCGGCTACCATCTGGCAAGTGATCTGAGCGCAGGCGGCGAGCGCGCCTAGCAGCAGGTCTCCGGAGCAGGCTCCGGTGCCTGCTCCGCCGACCCCTTTGTGTGCTTGCGCTTTGTATATCTCCCGCCCCAAGTCCACGGAACATGTGATTGGGGCGTCAGTTTGTGTGCCGTGAGCGGTCAGCGTGATTCGGGAGGCCGCTGGGTCTTGGCGGTATATATCCTTCAGTGGGCGCTGCAACGATCGAACATCCATAAAATCTTCTCCGGAACTTGGATATTATAGACTTATCCCGGAATGCTGCTTGGTTCTCACAAGGCAGCCACAAAGATTAAACTGTATTGCACACCGGCGAACTGCTTTGGCATGCGGAAGCTGTGCCAGCAATATCCATGAGCCAACAACCTACGTCGGTTTCGGTGCCATCTACCTTGTCTCCGGGTTCACGTTTCGGAAATTACCAGATTCTCCAGCGATTGGGCACTGGCGGCATGGGCGAGGTTTACCGCGCAAAGGACACTCGCCTCGAACGCGAGGTCGCCATCAAGACTCTCCTGCTAGAGCGCGGTTCTCAACCGGAGGCTTTATCGCGCTTCGAGAAGGAAGCCCGCGCCGCCGGCGCGCTCAACCATCCAAACATCGTCACGATCTACGAACTCGGGGAGGTGAACGGAACATGCTATATCGCGATGGAACTAGTGACAGGCGAGACGGTGCGAGAATTGTTGGCTTCCGGCCCTATACCATTCCGCAAAGCGGTTGCAATCGCGGCGCAGATTGCCGACGCGCTCGCCAGAGCGCACGCGATCGGAATCGTTCATTGCGATTTGAAGCCGGAGAATCTAATGGTTTCTGGCGACACAGCCAAGATTCTAGATTTCGGTCTGGCGAAACTATTGGGAGTTAATCAGGCCCGGGATTCGGACGCTCCGACTACCAACACGGGGCAGGGGACGGTAACGGGTACGGTCGGCTACATGTCACCGGAGCAAGCCACGGGCGGCGAAGTTGATTTTCGTTCCGACCAGTTTTCCTTCGGATTGGTCCTCTACGAGATGGTCACCGGATTTCCCGCATTCAAGAAGAAGAGTTATGCGGAGACGACTGCCGCAATCCTTCGCGATGAGCCGGATCGACTCGGGTCCAGAATGTTGCAAGCGCACCCGCCCTTCCTCTGGATCGTTGAGCGCTGCTTGGCCAAGAACCATAATGAGCGCTACGGATCCACCCGGGATTTGGCACGCGACCTCGCCGCAGTGCGCGATCGTCTGGCGGAGGCGACTGCGCGCCCTTCAGAGCCTCGTCCCAACAACCTGCCGGTGCAACGCACAGCCTTCATTGGACGCGAACACGAAACCACCGCTCTCCGTCAGCTCTTGAGCCGCGTGGACGTGCAACTCGTGACCCTGACTGGTCCGGGCGGCATCGGGAAGACGCGGCTCGCCCTTCAGGTGGCGAACGAAGCTGACGCCGACTTTCCCGGAGGTATTTGTTTTGTTCCGCTGTCAGTAGTGAGCGATAGTGCTTTGATCGCCTCCACGATTGCGCAAGCGCTGGGAGTGCGTGAAAACGGGAATCAGTCCTCACATGAAAGATTGAAAGACTACGTCAGCGGCCTGGATCAGCCGACGCTTCTTTTGCTCGATAACTTCGAACACCTCGTCTCCGCTGCTCCGGTGATAACTCAGCTTCTCAGTACGAGCCCAAAGCTCAAGATCGCGGTCACGAGCCAGGCACCGCTTCACGTCTATGGCGAACATGAATTTCCCGTCCCTCCGCTTGGCCTGCCAGACCTCAAATCAATTCCTCCCTTGGATGTGCTTTCGCGGCTTCCGGCGGTTGCGCTTTTTGTGGAGCGCGCGCGATCCGTGAAGCACGAATTCGCGCTAAGCAGGGATAACTCATCCGCGGTGGCGGCTATCTGCACTCGCCTTGACGGCCTGCCTCTGGCAATCGAACTTGCGGCGGCTCGCATCAAGCTTCTTTCGCCGTCGGCAATGCTGGCACGACTCGAGAGTCGTCTGAATCTGTTGACCGGCGGCGCCCGCGATTTGCCGACCCGCCAACAAACTCTACGCAGCACCGTGGACTGGAGTTACGGCTTGCTCAATACCGCCGAACAGACGCTCTTTCGGAGACTTTCGGTATTTGCCGGCGGCTGCACGCTGGAGGCCGTGGAAGCCGTATGCGATACGAAGAGCGATCTGGGCCTCGACATTCTCGACGCCATGGCGTCCATAGTGGACAAGAGCCTGGTGCAGCAGTCGGAGCAAGTGGATGCGGAGACGCGATTCCTGATGCTCTCCACCATCCGCGAGTATGCCCTCGAACGCCTTGTCGAGAGCGACGATGAGCCGGCCGTCCGCCGAGCCCATGCCGCGTATTACCTCGTGCTGGCTGAAGAAGGTGCCGAGGACGTGGGGGCTCACCCCGAATGGTTCGACCGTTTTGAAGTCGAGCACGACAACTTCCGCCTGGCGCTTGATTGTCTGATCAAGACCGGAGATGCCGAGTGGGGTCTCCGCCTCGGCGCTGCTCTGTTTCGCTTCTGGGAAACGCGGGAATATCTCACGGAGGGCCGGGACGCGATTGCAAGGCTGCTCGCGCTGCAGGGAACCGCGGCGCGTCCAAAGCTGCGCGCCCGCCTGCTTTTCGCTGCCGCGGTTCTGTCGGGCGAGCAGGGTGACTACAGTTCTGCGCGGCAACTTTTCGAAGAGAATCTGGAGACCTGTCTTGAACTCGACGATAACCGAGGTGTTGCCGTCGCACTAAACGCTCTGGCCGTAAATGCCCAGGAACGAGGCGAGCTGGCGGCTGCATCCGAACTCTTCGAGCGCTGTGTCGGTATATGGAAGGATGTCGGCGATTCTGCTGACATCGCCCGCGCCCTCAGCAACCTGGCTAACGTAATGAAGTTGCAGGGCGAATACGCGCGTGCGTCCTTGCTTTACGACGAGTGCCTGACGATGTTCCAAAAGACCGAGGATGGAGCAGGAGTCGCATGGACGCTGAATTACCAAGGCGACGTCGCACGGGAAAAAGGGGACACGCTCGCGGCGTGCTCATTTTGTGAACAGAGTCTGGCGGCATTCCGGCGACTGCGGGATCAATGGGGAATTGCGAGCGCCCTGTCCGATTTGGCAAGTTTAAACTGCGATCAGGGAAACAACGCCGAGGCGCGTCGTCTCTATAGCGAGAGCATAAGAATGTTCCGGGAGTTGGGTCACAAACGCGGGATCGCACGGGCGCTCGAATGTCTCGCCGTAAGTGCCGCTTCCCAATCGAACGCCGAACAATCGCTGCAGCTGGCAGGGGCGGCGGCCGCCCTTCGCCAACGATTGGGCGCACCGCTCAGTCTCACCGAGCAACCGAGGCTGGAAAAAGCCCTGAATTTCGCGCGCAGAACGCTGGGCAGCGATGCAGGACTGACGGCTTGGATGGAAGGCTGGGCGATGCCAGTGGAGCAAGCGGTCCGTGAAGCGCTTGACGGCAACGCGGCAACTCGCAGTAGAAACTCTGCTTAACTCAATTTGCGGTGTTGGGGTCGATCATGCGCCGCACAGCCGAGATGCGATTCGCCGGAAAACCCCCGCGGCGTGCGTGTTCACGAACCGTTTCTTCGTCGGGCGCCAAGTACACGCAATAGATTTTGTCGCCCGTGACGTAGCTGTGAAGCCACTTGATCTCAGGTCCCATATCCTTCAGCACGCCAACTGACTTTTTGGCGACTGCCTGCAGTTCCGCATCCGATAAATTACCTGCTCCCGGGATCTCCCGCTCGATCACGAATTGGGGCATAACCCACCTCACCAAAAGGTCATCGTAGCAGAAGTTGCTCGGTGTCGTAGGAAGAGGAGTCCTGGTAAAAGCGCTTGTGACAAGGAAATAAGACATTTCTAGGATCGTCGCTATTTCACTCGAGGTGCGTGTTAGGATACTTTATCCACTCCAAACGGTGGAGTCTTCGGTGACCAGACAAAGCCGCTGCTCATTACGCATTGGAGTGTTAACCGTATCTACGCTGCTCCTCCAACTCAGCCTTGCAAATGCCCAATCGGATCGGCCGGGACATCCTATCGGCAAGGTTTCAACTGACGGCAATCTCATCGTCATGGAATTGGATGAAGGAGCGCTGGGAAAAGCAAACTTGTTTGACCTGGCCGGTCGCACACTGCGCTTCACTCCGGAAGGTACGGCGTATCGCGTGGAGAATACAGCCTTGCAATGGGACTCGGAGTTCGGCCCTGAACTGACTGGCGCAGAGGTAACCCTGCACAACTTCGCATTCCCTTTTTCCGGTAAGAATTGGAATTCATTCTTGGTCGGGACCACGGGATCAATAAGTTTTGGAGAGGGTAGCGAGAGGAACAAAGGCTTCGAGGGTCCCGCTCCTCGCGGCCAAGTTGCCGGAGTCTCCATCGGCAGATTCGACCCGTTGGGAGAAGCAGTCGGCACCCTAGTCAACACCGTTCCCGCCATCTGCGTTTTCTTCAAGCCGCGGACCAGCGGACCTCATTACGTCAAGGAACTTGCCGATCGTATAGTCATCACGTGGGACCTTACTGAGCCTTTTGGCAATATCCAGGATTTCACCTGGTATAAGACCATCAATCGCTTTCAGGCGGTGCTCCATCGCAACGGCGCGATCGAGTTCTCTTACAATCAGATCGCTGCCAAGGATGCCATTGTTGGCGTCTACCCAATGCTCTCCGGCGAGGAGAAGCCGCTTGCGACGATCACTGTTTCGACAATTCCTGCCGAGCCGCATCCAGCGGCCGTTGCGAACCTTGACCTTCGCAACCTGAAGATTTCGGTCATTGACGGTCTTCTCCTGAAGGTCACTTTTGAAACCCGAGGCCCGGTGCCGCCGGATGGCGATCCGGCTGTCAGAGGCGTCGCGTACCGCGTCTTCTTCGATACGCATCCTTCCGCGTCAAGCGATAAGGCTCCGTCGCAGGATCTTGCAAGCCCGCGTGGCATTTCCTTATCAGAGGCCAACAGAGGCATCGGCAATGGGCGGAGGCGTCTGGCAGGACAACTTCGATGGCACATACACCCAACTGGATGACGACTATTACGTTCCAGCCACCGGATATTCTTATCTCGACTTGTATTTAATGGGCCTGATCTCGGCGGCAGAAGTCCCTGACTTTTTCATTCTGAGGAACCTTGTGCCCTCGGGCAACGACGCGAACGGTCATCCGATATTCAAAGCCGACCGAACCAAGGTTACGATTCAAGACGTGATCGCCAGCGAGGACCGCGCGTACCAGATGTTAGCCACTCCCAAAGAAAGTTCAACACCGGAATCGTGGTCGTTGTTGAACACGGTCAAAAGCCGACCCGCGAACTCATCGAGAGAGCCAACGGCATCCGCCGGCAATGGATTAAATATTGGGCGACGACGACTGGACACCGCGCCTCCATGACGGCGAGCCCGGAATAAGCTCACCCGCGCCGCTAGGTGCGTCCCCGAGGCACAGCAATCATTTGATTCTAAGAGTGGGCTAAAATTAGCGTCAACGTGGCGCTCCAAGCCAGGCAATTGGAACGAAGTCTTATATGCGCCATTGAAAAGGCAGCGGCAAAAAACGAAACTATAAGCGAAGATGAAAACCCTTGCCGTCATTCCCGCGCGCATCGCCTCAACGCGGCTGTCCCGGAAGATGCTCCGTGAGATCGCAGGAAAGCCATTGGTCATTCGCGTGTACGAAGCTGTTCGGGCATGTACCCAACTCGACGATGTCGTGGTCGCGACCGACTCGGACGAAATCCTGGATGTTTGCCGCCAGCATGGATGCAAGGCCCAGTTGACATTGGCGTTTCATCGCAGCGGGACTGAGCGCGTGCACGAAATCTCGAATTTAATCCCAGCGGACGTTTATCTCAATGTGCAAGGAGATGAACCACTGACGCGGCCAGACCATGTTTCCGCGCTCATCGAGTTGATGTCCGATCCTGATGTTGCAGTGGGCACCTTGAAGACACCCGCGAATCTTTCGGACATCAACAATCCTAACGTCGTGAAGGTGGTGACTGACGCTTCCGGGAGAGCACTTTATTTTTCGCGGGCCACAATTCCTTATGATCGAGACGGCGAAGGACGCGCCACATATTTCAAGCATCTTGGCTTGTACGCTTATCGGAAGGCCGCTCTAGACCGCTTTGTATCTCTCCCCGAATCTCTGCTTGAACGCAGTGAAAAACTGGAGCAGCTTCGTTTTTTGGAGAACGGCGTACCTATTCATGTGAAGGAAACGCCGTACGATAGCGTGGGCGTTGACACTGAGGATGATCTCCGGAAGGTGGAAGAGCTTCTGCGCGGCGGGCGGTGACTTATGAACAGCTACGGCGTCCAGGCGTGAGCCGCGGCGATGCGCCGCGAAATTGCCGGATGCGAATGAAAGAACCACTCCACCCATTTCGACGGAGTACGCTCCGCCAGATTCTGCTCCGCCAATTTATTCATGGACGAAATAAATGGTCCTACGTTGGCGATAGACTCGAACGCGTAGCGATCGGCCTGGCGCTCGTTAAAGCGCGAATAGGCGTTCAGCGCAGGCAGCAATAAAAGCGACAAGATGGTGAATACCAGAATCAGCAAGGGGAGATTCGCAAAATCGGATAATGTCTCGAACATGTGCAGGCGGTCCACAGCATAGTGAAGGGCCCAGTTCGCGGCCCAAAATCCCACGAAGGTCGTTGCCGCTTGCATCGCAATACTTTTTAGAATATGGCGGTGCACATGATGCCCGAGCTCGTGCGC
>PNAR01000411.1 GCA_003169715.1 Acidobacteriaceae bacterium
CTTTAGCGGCTTAGTTCAATGTGCCACATCAGGCACCAAACACCAGGACCAAAATTCAGCCCATTGCCGAATCGAAGCGAATTTGTCGAGCATTCGCCTTGGGCCAATCCGGATTCATCGAATCGAACCGATGCTCTTCTGCCGCAAAATTATGGTGCGGTCCAGCCAATTTTGATAAGCGCCTTAATCAGCTGACGCAGTGGCAGTCGCGCAAGGTGCGCAGCTTGGTACGATCCACTTCTCCTCGTCTCTCCGTGTGTAGTGCAAGGTCGATTTTCTATTTGATGCGAAAGCAACTCAGCCCGGAGTGTGGCAATGCCGGTTCATCTTGGCCCGCGTTTGTGCGAGTCTCAAGAGCGTGAATAGATTCGAGGAAGGACTAGAGTGCCTAAAAATCAAACTGCTCGAGATGAGCTCCCTTGTCGAAAATGCAATACAGTGCAGCATCGATGCTGTGGTGAAGAGCGATCAAGGAGCGGCACAGAAGGTCTTGGACTCCGAAGCCCGGATCAACACGATCGAACTGGAGATTGACGCCCTCGCAATCGAGCTATTGGCTCTCCACCAGCCGATGGCGAGCAATCTTCGCCTGATCATCGCGGTTCTTAAGATCAACACGGATCTGGAAAGGATGGGCGACTTGTCGGTCGCCATCGCACGCAGCGCGCAGTCGTTGATCGAAACACCAGCCATTGAGCCGATTGTCGATATCCCGTTTATCGCCGGCCTCGTGCAGTCGATGGTTCGGAAAAGTCTCGACGCGTTTGTGGCAGGCGACGTAGACTTGGCTTTGAGTGTACTGGCCTCTGACGATATTGTGGATAGCCTCCGCACCAATTACTATCACCAACTCGTCTCCTTCATGAGGAAAGATCCGCAGAATGTCAATCCGGCGCTCAATCTGCTGGCCGTTACGCGCACTCTAGAGCGGCTTGCAGATCATTCAACAAATATTGCCGAAGACGTGTTTTTTTTCGTGAAGGGCGTCGATGTCCGGCATCGCTTGGGTCAGGCGACGAATAGTTGAATTACCGCCATCGCCAGCCAGCCCACCAGCGCTGCGGCCGGGATGGTGAGGATCCACGCCCAGAGAATGTTCGTCGCCAGTCCCCATCGCACTGCCTTCAGGCGCTGAATGGAGCCGACGCCGGCAATGGCTCCTGCCGTTACGTGGGTCGTAGAGACTGGCAGGTGGGCGTATTCGGTGGCGAACAGAATTGAAATCGCCGCCGCTGTTTCGGCGCAGAACCCACTGCGCGGCTTGAGGCGGGTCAGGCGCGAGCCCATCGTGTGCACAATTCGCCAACCTCCCGAAAGGGTTCCGGCTGCGATGGCAGAGTAGGCGGCGAAGATCACCCACGTGGGCATCTCGAACGTCTTGAGCATCCCCGAAGCCACCAGAACGCCGGTGATAATTCCAGCAGTTTTCTGAGCGTCGTTGCCGCCGTGAGAGAAACTCAGCAGTGCCGACGAAGCCAGTTGCATTCTTCTAAAATACCGGTCCATCTTGGCCGGGGACGTGTGGCGAAAAATCCAATGCACCGCGATCATCAGGAAGTATGCCAATGCCATGCCAATGACCGGAGCGAGAAAGATGAAAATCACCGTCTTGAGCCAAGCTCCTCCCAACAGCGCGTCGAAACTGTGATCGATTCCCCGAAGATGGGCCACGCGCGCCATGGCCGAGCCTGCGTATCCGCCAATCAGCGCGTGCGAAGAACTCGTCGGTAATCCCCACCACCAGGTGATCAGATCCCAGCTGATGGCACCGATCAGGCCTCCCAGGATTACGTATGGGGTGACATAGTGAAGATCGATCATCCCGCTGCCTACCGTCTTCGCCACTCCCGTACCCACTAGGAAAACGGCAATGAAGTTAAACCCCGCCGCCCAAATCACAGCCTGCTGCGGAGTCAGAACACGTGTGGCGACCACTGTCGCGATGGAATTGGCGGCGTCGTGGAAACCGTTGATGAAATCGAACACTAGTGCGACCAGAATGATGATCGCCACCAGAATCAGCGATGCGTCCATAATGGGCTAACTGTTCTTTACCTGGACGTTCTGAAGCGCATCCGCGACGTCCTCGCAGTAATCCGTGGTCTGCTCGAGAAACTCATGGATTTCCTTCAACTTGATCAGTCGAATCGGATCCTTTTCCTTGTCAAACAGGTCCTTAACCGCCGCCCGGCCAAGTTGATCCGCGGCTTCCTCCAACCGGTTGATTTCGATGCTGTGTTCGATGAAGGGTTTCCCTTCAGCGAGGGCATCGAACGCCTTTTGGAGGATCAGACAGCAGGATTGAACAATACAGCATAGCTCGAGCACCGTGCTTGGCATCGGGTCGATCTGGTAATCGAGCATCCGTTGGACGGAATCCTCAATGCCGTCAATGACGTCGTCCAGGTGGGAGGAAAGGGACTGAATGTCTTCTGGATCGATAGGCGTGATAAACGTGGAATTTAGACGCCTGTAGATCTCATGGAGGACACTGTCGGCCTCTTCTTCAAGGGCGTGAATTTGATGGGCGGCGTTCGCCAAGTGGGCGTTGCCCGCAGCCGCGCCCTCCACTAACAGGTCGGCAGCCCGACAAATGAGTTTCACTTGCTGTTGAAAATACTGAAAGAACTTCTCGTCACGTGGAAGCAGCTTCATGCAGGACTA
>PNAR01000335.1 GCA_003169715.1 Acidobacteriaceae bacterium
TGCGCGGTTTTCGCAAGGGTGGGACGCCATGTAGCGGGGAGTGCCCCGTTCTTTGTAAAACTAACTCGGATGACAGAAACTCAGATCTCGGCGCGATTTTGCCCCCCACTTCTCGCAAAAGAAGCGAGAAATGGAGCACCCTCTTTTTTTGTGACGCATGCGAAGTCAAAATCTCATGCTCTAATTCAACCCCGGAGCTGCCATTGCCAGCGGAGCGTGTTGCTTCGCAATGTCAATCAGGAAATGGCCGCCTTGGAGCTTGTCGGAATTCTGGCCGTCATCTGTGGCCGGCACCGTCCAAAGAGCACCGACATCAACCTTCGGATTGCTTGCAACTTTGGTTGGCTGACGGCGTTGCTTGTCAACGTAAGCCTTGATCACCTGCGTTGCCAACCGCGCCGCGAGTTTGCCGTGCTCCCCGCCTTCGAACAGTACGCACACAATGATGTCCGGATTGCGTCTTGGAGTGAATCCCACGAACCAGCCATTCTGATTGAGAGCTTCGTTGTTCTCATGCTTCGCGCGTGTAGCGAGTGAAACAATTTGCGCGGACCCGGTCTTTCCGGCGATATCAATCCCAGGGATATGTGCCGACGGAGCCGTACCCTCTGGCAGCAGCACTCGCCCCATTGCGTCGGTGATCAGGTTCCATCCACCAGAATCTATCGGAATGTTCTGCACTTCCGCGGAGTGCGTTACTGGCAGATAATCGGCCGGGAGATCCGTTGGGTTTGCTACGTGGGGAACTACCATGCGGCCATCCGTCGAAATCGCGGAGATGGCTCGCATCAATTGCACAGGTGTTGTTGCCACGGCACCCTGGCCTATACCAACCGAAATCGTTTCACCGGCGAACCACTTTTGTTTGAAGTTCCTGATTTTCCATTCTTCGGAAGGCATTACTCCGCTTGCTTCTTGGGGCAGATCGATGCCGGTCTTTTCTCCCAATCCAAGGGCAGTGGCGTATTTTGCGATGCGTTCGATGCCAAGCTTTTCCGCCAGCGTGTAGAAGAAGACGTCGCAGGATTGGTAGATTGCTTTGGTGAGATCAACATCGCCATGGCCAGTTTTTACCCAGCAGCCAAACCGGCGGCCATAAAAGAAAGCGCCTCCAGTGCAGTGGACCTTAAGGGCTTGGGCAATCCCCTCCTGCCACCCTGCCATTGACATAATGATCTTGAATGTCGAGCCGGGCGCGAGTTGCGCTTGAATCGCCTTATTCAGAAGAGGTTTGTCAGGGTCGTTGACCAGCTTATTCCAGTCATCGCGCCTGATTCTTACCGCAAAATCATTGGGATCGAAAGTTGGACGGCTTACCATGGCGAGAATTTCACCGTTCTTGGGATCCATCGCGACAATGGCCCCATTCTTACCCTCTATGGCCTCTTCAGCAGCAATCTGAACATCAATGTCCACCGTGAGCTTTAACGGTTTGCCGGCCACCGCTGGTATCTCGGCCAATTGGCTCATCTCCTTGCCGTGACTGTTCACGACCACCTGTCGCGAGCCATTCTTGCCCATCAGAATTTGGTTGTACTGAAGTTCCACGCCTGACTTTCCGACAACGTCGCCGGGATTGTAAAACTCCCACTCGGGCTGGTTGAGCATGTCCTCGCTGACTTCGCCGACGTAGCCGAGCAGATGGGCCATGAAACCATTTCGCGGATATAAACGGCGATGCGCCATGATGGTATCGAGCTCGGGGAGTTCATTCTTATGAGCTTCGATGAACGCGAGCTCGTCGGGAGTGATGTCGTCTTTCAGATAAATGGGCTGATATTGCGGCACACCCGCAAAATGCCTGATGCGTTCGCGAACCTCTTTGGGGTCCATATGAAGACCTTGCCCAATGAGGTCGGCGTCAACGTTGAGATCACGCGATGAATCCCGCAATAGCAAAGCTGTAAATGAAGGATAGTTGTCAACGATGGTGCGTCCTTCGCGATCGAGGATTCGGCCGCGGGGCGCGAGAATCGGCACATTGCGCACACGATTTTTTTCCGCAAGGGACGAATACGAATCGCTCTGCATCACTTGGAGATGCCACAGCCGGTATGCCAGTAGCAGAAAGATCGCCAGCAGAATATATTGCACGGCGGTGAGGCGGAAGGGCGAAACTTTTTCGTCGCGGCCGAACATTTGATCGCAGCGGCTCTCCGCGTTGCTCTTGAAAGCAACGGACGCACGCTGAGTTATCCTTTCGGGAAGTTACTCTATTGTAACGCGGTGGGTTACTGGATGCATGACTGCGAATGATTCGCGGAAGCACGAAAGTACCAGTTTTTCCGGGAGGGACGCTGCATACGAGGGAATAGGTCCTTCGACTTGGTTCTTCTTCGCTAGCGAAGAAGAACAGGCGCTCAGGACGACAAATGCTTAATTGCTTATGTCGCTTAACGTCTATTCGTTTGTCATGCTGAGCCATTTTATTGTCATGCTGAGCCTGAGCTTCCGCTCGCGGAAGCTCAGATAGTCGAAGCACCCCTATTCCCGCCAGAAGGCGTCATCCATGGGTACCACTCTTTGCTTAAATCCACCTAGTGGGGATTTGTGGATTTGATTAATACGATTTTCTTGCTGCGCCGCCAGCCCTTTAGCTGTTTCTCGCGGTCAATTACGTTGAGTAGGAATAGGGGTCCTTCGACTTGGTTCTTCTTCGCTAGCGAAGAAGAACAGGCGCTCAGGACGACAAATGCTTAATTGTTTATGTCGCTTAACGTCTATTCGTTTGTCATGCTGAGCTTTATTTTATTGTCACGCTGAGCCTGAGCTTCCGCTCGCGGAAGCTCAGATAGTCGAAGCACCCCTATTCCCGCCAGAAGGTTTCATCCAGGGGTACCACTCTTTGCTTAAATCCACCCAGTGGGGATTCGTGGATTCAATTAATGCGATTTTCTTGCTGCGCCGCCAGCCTTTGAGTTGTTTCTCGCGGTCAATTGCGTTGAGTACTTCGTCGAAGGACTCCCAATAAAGAAGGCGGTGGACGTCGTAATCCTTGGTGAAGCCTTCGATTTTGTTAAATTTGTGTTCGAACACTCGTTTGTGAAGATTTCCAGTTACGCCTATGTACAGGGTTCCGGAGAGGCTTCCCAAGATGTAAGTGCAGTAGCTGCGATGATGGTCAACCCAGGGCATGGCGGATATAGGGATTCTTCGACTTGGTTCTTCCTCGCCAGCGAGTGAAGAACAGGCGCTCAGGAAGACAAATATAGAGATTATGACGGTGAACATGATGTGACGGATGTCACAAAGATTACGTTCGCTGCTTGAAGCGATCGAGTACTGCAAATAGCGCTACAGCCAGAATCGCGTTGGCGATGGCGGATCGCAGTTCATGCGGCCAGCTCCAGTGCAGGGAGAGTCCCACCAGTCCTCTAGCAACCATGAAGTATACGAATTCGTGAACTACGTAGAAAAACATGGTGACAAGGAAGCGGGAACCGGCATTTTCCACATCAAGTTTGACGCCGAGCGAAGACGCACCGTAACCGACAACGCCCTTGGCGATACCGAATAGTCCGATGGGATTGTGGGTGAGCGAATCCTGCACGATCCCAATCAACGAGCCGGTGATCAATCCCGCGACCGGACTGCGGCGTGCGACAGCAAAAAAAATCACCACCAGCAAAGGCAAATCGAAAATTGCGAAGAACGGAAAACGCAACGGAACGAATGCCTGGAAAAATATCGCGATCAAAGGCACGGCAATGGTGACCGGCAGGCTAAACCGGTAAACCTCGATTTGCTCTTTCGATGTGTAAGTGATGGGCACGCTATTGTGGCTGGTCCTGCCGCGTCGCCGGTGCGGTCTGTGGCTCAGGATGAACGATAGGCGGCTTGCTGGACGGAGAAATCTTCTTTTGGGCTGCTGCGGTTCCCGTTGCAGATTTTACAACCGAAAAAGTATCCGGTGCCGTTTCTTCCGGCAAAGGCGACTTTGCGGGAGCAAGATTTTTTCCGGCATTGTTGGCTGCCGGGTTTGAGACTCCCGGAACCGAGGCAGCCGCGGCGGCCTTCTCCAGTATCGTCGTTTGTTTTGGAGCTTCTTGAGCAGACGGCGGAGCGCCGGTCGCCGGAATCACTGAAGGCTGATCTTTCGTGTCCTTGCCGTCAACGGTTGGCGGCTTATCGGGCACGGAGGGCAGCCGTTGCGCGAGAATATCCACCGCGCGAGAATTTGTGCCGGCGACATCGGGTTCTCGTTCTTCTTTCTGAGTGATCACGAGCACCTCTTCCAGCCTTCCCAAATCGGCGGCTGGTTTTATCTTGATTGAAAGGAAAGATTCCGGTCCGTGTACAGCCGTTTCCACGGTTCCGACTAGCAGGCCTTTCGGAAAGATTCCATCCCCTCCGCTGGTGAGCACTTTTTCTCCCGGCTGCACCTGCTCGTCATTCATAATCTTGTCCAAAATAATTTCGCCGTTCGGTGTCCCTTCCAAAACTCCCTGAAGCCGGGATTGCTCGAGGATAGTACCCACGCCGCTGGTTTGATCGTCAATCAATAGCACCTGCGAGGATGATCGAAACACATTTAGAACTTTGCCTACGACACCATCCGCCGTGATGACGGGCATGTCCTTGCCAATTCCGTCGTTTGCGACCTTGTCTATGTAGATGACCCGGGAACGTTCGCTGCCGCTCGAACCGATGAC
>PNAR01000433.1 GCA_003169715.1 Acidobacteriaceae bacterium
CCCTGAATGTGGTCCCAGTGGAAATGCGAAACGAAGACGTGCGCGGCGAACGGGCGGGCGCCGAACTCGCGTTCGAGTTCTTGCCCCAGCACCCGAAAGCCGGTGCCACAGTCGAAGATGTAGATTTGATCTCCCAGGCGCACCTCGACGCAGGAGGTATTGCCCCCATAGCGCAGGTTCTCGACCTGTGGAGTGGGCGTGGAGCCGCGCACGCCCCAAAACTTGACTCGCATAAACTCCAGTGCTGCTTATTGCGTAATCTTCGACCGCCAGAATCTTCCCGTCAATTCTATTGCTGGTTCGCGCGCCAGGTTTTCCCGACCGCGGAGTAACCCCCAGCCCTCGCCGAAGCCCAAGATGTTCATAATAGTCGGGATATTACCGATTCTAGCCTTTGTCCCGAGCCCAACAAGTGACCAAAGTTTGTTGGTTTTGGGATAAACGACCATAGCGGGCGTCGAGAGAAGGCTCAGACGGGCGACACCCCTGATCAATGGCGTTCGAAGGTGATGAGGGCCGCGCTGGCGGCTGGAAGTTCCATGACCGCGGCGCCGTTCTCTACTGTGAGTGTCTCTTCCCGCGCGGTCGACCACTCGCCGCCCGCTCCCACGGGTGCTCCGCCCAAGGTTGTGTCGGTGGCTTCGTCCACACGCGGCGCATGCAGACGAAGCGCGGTCACCCGCCGACCCTGCTGTCCAGCATCGATCGTGAGACGAACTCCGCGATCCAGGTTCTTGTTGAAAGCCGCCACTTTGACTGCTCCTGCGTCATTGCGGAGTCCATACGCCGTCAGCAGAGGAGCCTGTTCCTGCGGTTCGAGCTTGCTTTCCACTAGGTGCCCCGCGCCCGCCTGCGCGAACAGCAACATGCCGTAATAGATCGGCCGCGCCAGGAATCCATCTTCCTGATTTCCCGCAATTGGCGTATACCACCCATAGCCGCCGCCATGGAAGTTGATGCCCGTACCACCTGCTGACGCCAGCTGATACATGAGGTCGGCACTCCAGAGCGCCGAGGCGAACGTATCGCTGACTCCCTGCTTGCCCCCTTGATAGCAGGAGTTCGTTTCCGCCAGCCGGAAAGGCAAGCCAGACTCTTGCATCGTCGTATTCATTCCTTCGAACTCGTCCTGAAGCTTGGGATTTGGCCGGAGCAACCGCTCAATCGTCATCGAAGGATCGGTCGGCGGACCCTCCGCATAATAGTGCTGCGATAGAAACACCGCCTCATGCTTGAACTGATTCGCAAACGGGACGAGCCAGTCATTGTTATAGGCGGTGTCCGGTCCCGCGAATGGCGCATTCGAAACTCGCTCCCGGATCGCCTGGTAAAAGCGCTGCCACTCGTCCGCGAATTGCTTGAAGTCATAATTCTCTTTGCGGATCCCATTCCGATAAAAAAGATCAGGCTCGTTGCATAGCTGAAACGCGATCAGCTTCGAACCCACAGCGTCCATTACATAGGAAGCCTCGTCCGCCGCTTGTTCCGGCGTCCCCGTCCCCATGTTCAAGCCGTAAATGAGTTTCCATCCACATGCGTCCAGGAAATCCCGCAGGTTGCGGATTGCAAGCGGGGTGATATTCACTGGCGAAGGGGCCTTGTGCCCGGTGTCCGGACCCACTGCGAGCGCGTAGGCGATGGGATTCGTCTTGTCCTGCTCGCGAAGCCTTTGATTCTCCGGCGTGTCGCCCTTAATGGCCCCATTTCCAGCCCAGTGGGTGAACTCGCTGGTGTTGCCGCCGATTCGCAGCACTCCCGATCGGCCCAGCCGCCGCATGAACCCGGCCAGTTCGGTATTATCGCCAGAAAAGAACTGCGGATTTCCCAGCTGGGCCGACTCATAACTCAGTCCGGTGAAGTCGTCCCCAATTCTGTTGCCAAGGCGATCGGGACGCAAAATCAATCGAACCGAAGCCGCTGGAACAGTCTCGGCAGAAGCAAATGGAAGGTTAAATGGCAGGTGAAGCCCAGCGGCAGAAGCCGCTGCGGAAATGCGAATAAAATCCCGGCGATTCATGACAGAGATTCCATCACATGTGGCGCGAGGGAGCAACTATGTATCTCGTGTACGTGGGTCCGAATCGCCGAACCTAAGTGCCATCGCGCAACGGAACTGTTAAATTATGGTGTAACCCATGCGTCTTGTCGTCAAAGTCGGTACCAGTCTTATTGCTCCGGGGGAAAGCATTGATATTGTTCGGATGAGAGCTTTGGTTGATCAGCTCGAACCTTCGCGGCACGAATATCTGATCGTCACGTCGGGGGCCATTGCCTCTGGGATGTCAAATTTAGCGCTCGGCAAGAGGCCGTCTACCGTGCCATTAATGCAAGCGTGCGCAGCCGTGGGGCAGAGCGCTCTGATGAATACGTACGAGCGGCTTTTCTTTGGCAAAAAAGTAGTCGCGCAGTTATTGCTTTCGAGCGATGACTTCACTTCTCCCGTCCGCTACAAGAATTTGCAAAACGCGCTGCACGAGTTGCTTAAGTTGGGAGTAGTGCCGATCGTAAATGAAAATGACAGCGTTTCTGTTCGCGAATTGGTTGGTGCGTTCGGCGACAATGACGAATTAAGCGCACTGCTAGCGACCGCGGTCAAAGCAGATTGGCTACTTTTGCTCACCGACGTGGATGGTTTTTATGTCCCCAACGGCAAGCGCCGGCGCCTGTTGCGTACGGTGCGCAAGCTCACTCCCAAAATGGAAGCGCTCTGCAACGGCAAAAGTAAATTGGGAACGGGAGGCATGCGTTCGAAATTGCGCGCAGCAAAAGCTGCCAGCGAAGGCGGCGTGAATGTTGCGATTGTAAATGGGCGCGAGCCCAATGCGATTTCGGGAGCCATAGAGCGAAAGATCGGAACCTATTTTCCTCCACAACGTGGGACTTCTTGATGGCGACTACGGTCAATGCATCGGCTTCGACGCACGGTAAACTCTTGCGGGCGAAAAGTGCGACTGTGCAGCTAGCGCAACTTTCCACGAATCAGAAAAATATTATTTTGCTGGCCATGGCGGATGCAATCGAAGCCAATGCCGGAAGTATTCTTGATGCCAATCGCAGAGATGTTGAACTGTCGGGATTGACGGGTGCGATGCTGGACCGGCTCCTGTTGAATCGCGAACGCATTTCGTCCATGGCGCAGGGCATGCGAGACGTTGCAAATCTTCCCGATCCGGTTTATGAAACTTTGGCGGAGTGGACGCGGCCGAACGGCATCCATATCCGAAAACTGAGAGTGCCGCTGGGAGTTGTGGGCATAATCTACGAATCGCGTCCCAACGTTACCGCCGATACCGTGGCGCTCACATTCAAAGCCGGAAACGCGATCGTGCTGCGCGGCGGAAAAGAGGCGGCGTACAGCAATCAAAGGATTGTCGAAATCCTGACCGGTGTTAGTGGAGTTCCTGAAGGCGCGATTGAGTTGCTGGATTCAAGCACTCGCGACTCCGTTCACGAATTAATCAAAGCGCGTGGCCTTGTGGATGTGTTGATTCCTCGCGGCGGGCCGGCCCTTATTTCGTATGTGACCGAGAATGCGACCGTTCCAGTGATTGAAACTGGCGCGGGAAATTGCCAT
>PNAR01000451.1 GCA_003169715.1 Acidobacteriaceae bacterium
GTTCAGATGTAGGGTTAAAAGTGGCCCAAAAACGTGGCAGCTGCCGCATTTGCGCTAAACGCCACAAAACATTGCTCGAAGAGCTTCGTACAAAGACATGGCTAGGGCGAACGGGATTGGCAGCGCTCTTGCAACTAGGGAATTAACAACCTTTTTCCGCATAACCTCCCCCTGCAATTTTGAGAAATTCTCATGACGAAGAGTGATTTCGGCTCAAAAACCGGGACTGCGGAATTTGTGAAGACCTCCAATGCAGGAGACCTAACGTTCGTCGAAGCCATAAGCCCGGGCATGCGCGCCGTCGAAATGGTTATCCATGAACTCGCGCAAAGTGACGTGCCTGTGTTGTTACTCGGTGAGGCTGGTTCCGGCAAACGCACAATTGCCAGGCGGATCCATGAAAACTCCCGCGAAAGCATCGAGAGGTTCCGAATCCTTAAGTGTGCGGATCTGACTGGCGAAAGTTTCCAGGAATTTCATGCGTCCGGTCATTCCGCCGCCGGCACAGTCTTTTTACAGGAAATCGCCGATCTCGACGCATCTTGCCAAACCAAACTATTACAGAGTCTTTCCACTTTTGGAAAAGGTGGTGTCCCAAAGGCGCGATTGATCTGCGGCAGTTGCCGCGATCTCGGCTCCGAGGTGCGAGAGGGACGGGTCCGCGAGGATCTTTACTACCGAATCAGCGGCGTCTGTCTTCGTTTACCTCCTTTGCGCCAGCGGAAAGAAGATATTCCCGCACTAACCAACTTCTTTCTGTCGAAATACGCGGCGGATTTCGATTGCCCGATACCAATCATCAGCCTTCAAACTCAGCAGTTGTTTAACGAGTATTCATGGCCAGGGAACATTCCTGAATTGGCTGACGCCGTCAAGGCCCTTGTGGCGTTGGGGAACGAATCGCTGGCAATGCGCGGTTTACGTGCGATGTTAACCAAGTCAGACCCTGCCGCAGAAGGTTCGGCAGTTTCGTTGAAGAGTGTGGCTCGTGCCGCATCGAGAGAGGCGGAAAAAGAGGTAATCCTGAAGGCGTTGACGCGAACCCGCTGGAACCGCCGCAGGGCCGCCGAAGAGCTACAGATCAGCTACAAGGCTCTTCTGTACAAGCTGAAACAAATTGGTTATAGCGAATACGAAGCTTCATAGAGTGGAGAAAGCATGAAAGCAAGATCCGCGATTACAACGATATTACTGTTAACTTTTATTGCCGCTGCAAGCTGGGCGCAGAGCTCCATAAAGGGTTCCGATGGCAATAAGGACAACACCAATTCCGCCACACCCGCGGCCGTTTCCAGTGCACCGCAGGAAACTTCGTCCGCCGCGCCTCCAAGCTATGTGATCGGACCAGAAGATACCGTCCACGTTTCGGTCTGGAAAGAGTCAGACCTCACCACAACCCTGCCCGTGCGCCCCGACGGCATGATTTCCTTGCCGCTGTTAAACGACGTACAAGCAGCCGGTCTTACTCCCATGGAGCTCGCCGCCTCCATCACAACCAAGTTGAAGAAGTATTTGGCTGATCCTCGCGTGACCGTAGTCGTCACCGCCATCAACAGCAAGCGAGTTTATGTAACCGGCGAAGTTCTTCATAGCGGATCCGTCGCCCTGATGCCCAATATGACCGTGCTGCAAGCGCTGGCTAGCGCCGGTTTCACACAATTCGCCAACACTAAGAAGATTTACGTGCTACGAACCGAAAACGGCAAGCAGCAAAAGTTTCCCGTGAACTATAAGAACCTGCTACGCGGCGATGCTGCCAGCAACATCCTTTTGAAACCTGGAGATACGATTGTCGTACCTTAAGAAATTTACTCAAAAATCGTGTGTCTTGAGTCTTATGCTGGTGGCGCTAATCCCGCTCGCCGCTTGGGCGCAGGACGACTCCGCCTCCCAGCAGAATCCGGGCAGCGGCGACCAGTCTGCGAACGGAAGCCCGCAGCAGGATCAGACTGCGCCTGCTCCGGCTTTTGGCTCGGGTGTAACCATCCCTTCCGCCAGCGAAAACCCGCCAATTTCGGGGTTGGACCAGCCGTCACTGGAGCCGGGTGCCATTACGCGCAGCTTCCTTGCTCCGGGTGCCATTCTTAGCCAGTCGGGGGACTCAAATATAGCCGGAACCTTTGGCTCGGCGAACAACCTATCTGGTGAGGGCGGCATTACCCGCGCCTTGGGAGGCCTGACGCTTCAGCGAATCTGGAATCGCTACGAAACCGACCTGCAATATATCGGTGGAGGCATTTTCTACGAAGGCGTGAATCACAGCGCCATTCAGACTCATGAAGCCGAGTTTGCTCAACGCGCTATGTGGCGTACCGGCCAACTGGCATTCCGCGACAGCGTGAGTTATTTGCCGGAAGGGAATTTCGGCAGCGGATCTTATGGAGGCGCGTCAGCATTGCAATCAGGCCTTGCGGGATTGGGCGCAGGTGTCGGCGGTATCTCATCCGGCATCGGAGGCGCTTTGGCCGGCACACTCAGTGCCAGCCAATTTGTTTCCGTCGGCCAGGCGCCGCGCTTAACCAATAGCGCCGACATTGATCTGGTTCAGGCTGTGAGTCCCCGTTCCACTTTCACTATGGCTGGCAGCTACGGATTTGTACATTTCACCGGTAATGACCCTTCTGGATTGATTGACAGCGCCCAGACTGCCGCGCAATTTGGATTCAGCAGGCAAATCAGTCACACCGATCAAATTGCCATTTCCTACGGGTTCCAGCATTTCCACTTCCCTCAGGTTTTTGATACCTCGGTCACAGCCAATACGGTTCACCTCGTGTATGGGCACAGAGTCACTGGACGCCTGGATTTCATTGCGGCGGCCGGTCCACAATTCACCCAGATTCAGAGTCCATTATTTGGTTCCAATACTAGAATCTCTGCCAGCGGAAATTTGAAATTGCGTTATCGTTTCTCGCGAACCTCAATGGCGCTGGAATATCGGCACTACAATACGAATGGTTCAGGTTATTTTCTGGGATCGAACACAGATGTGGGCACACTTTCAGTCTTACGCGACCTCGGCAGGGTATGGGAACTCAATAGCGATATCGGAATCGCAAATAATAAGCGTCTTGAGTCTGCTTCCGTTGTGGTTCCAGCGACCTCTGACCGATATATATACGCCGGAGCAGCTGTTCACCGCCATGTGGGACGGCGATACCGGATGTTCCTCAGCTATCAATACAACAGAACGTCATTCAATGAGTCAGTTTGTCTGGCCGATGCCGGTTGCGGGAAAACCTCCAACCGCCAGATGGGTGTAGTCGGCCTCGAGTGGTATCCACGTCCCATACGGCTGGACTAATTTTTAGGCTGCCCGAAGGCAGCCAGAACGGGAACACACGATGATTTCGAACCGCGAATTGAGCATGGATGACTATCTGGCAATGTTGCGCCGGCGCCTGAAACTAATTTTAATTCCAACGCTTCTTGCGCCGATTGCGGGTTTTCTTGTCTCCTATGCCTTCACTCCCAAATACACCTCTCAAGCGCTCATCTTGGTCGAGGGACAGAAGGTACCTGAGGGCTATGTTAAGCCGGTGGTCACCGAAGACATTGTGCAGCGGATTGCCACCATGCAGCAACAGGTACTCAGCCGCACTCGTTTGATTCCGTTGATTGACCGTTTGGGCCTCGCCAAGGGTAAGACCGCAGACGACGCGATCGCCGACATCACCGCGAATCTTTCCATTCAGCCTGTAACCCAGGATGTGGCGCCCGGTGCCCTCCCGGGCAGCAAGCCCGCATCTCACAAACCTGGACAGAGCAGCGATGTCCCTGGCTTTACCGTGAACTATACGGCCGACAATCCGAAGACCGCTCAGCAGATTTGCGGCGAACTGACCTCAATGATGCTGGAGCAAAACTTGCAAGCTCGTGAGCAGGTTGCTCAGAGCACCACTGATTTTCTAGCCCGCCAGGTGGAAGAGGCTAAACAGCATCTCGATGACCAGGATGCGAAGCTCGCCGTGTTTAAGCGGCAATACATCGGACAATTACCCGGGGATGAAGACAACAATCTGAAACTGCTGGCGACATTAAACACACAACTCGACGCAAGCACTCAGACGCTGAACCGCGCCCAGCAGGATAAAGCCTACACACAATCGCTGTTGGCACAGCAACTGGCCGCATGGAAAGCCTCTCAAAGCTCCACGAATCCTCAAACTCTGACACAGCAGTTGACTGACACGCAGGCGAAGCTCACATCGCTACAGTCGCGCTACACCGACGACTATCCCGATGTGATGAAGATGAAAACTGATATTGCCGAATTAAAACGTCAGCTCAACGCCGCAAATGCCGCCTCTGCCAAAGCTACCGACACGAATGATAAAGCCAGCTCGGCGGAGCCTCCCGAGATTCGGCAAATGCGCGTGCAGATACATCAATACGACGATGCGATCGCGCAGGCCACGCGCGAACAGGAGCGGACACAACGTCAGATTCAAACCTATCAGAGCCGCCTTTCGCTCAGCCCCGGCATTGAGGAGCAGTACAAAGAATTGACCCGCGACAACGATACAGCTCAAAAATTCTACGACGACTTGTTGTCCAAGAAGAGTGAATCTCAGATGCAAACAGATATGGAAAGCCGCCAGCAGGGAGAACAAATGCGACTCTTGAACCCAGCCGGTCTTCCCGAAGACCCCAGTTTCCCGAATCGGCTGTTGTTCGCCGGCGGTGGAGCGGGGGCAGGTCTCGCCATGGGTCTTGCTTTGGCAATATGGTTGGAATTTACCGATAAGTCTATTCGCACGGAAGAAGACGCAATTGCGGTGTTGGATTTGCCTGTGATGGTCTCCATTCCATGGATAGAGCTGAATCAGGAAGAAAGAAATCTGCACGGCAAGAATAGTCTCCGCCAGAAACCAGTCGCGGACGAAGACGAAAACGAAAAGGAGACCGTCGAGGTCTAGGTACCCATGTACAAGGAATTTTTTGGATTACGAGCCAACCCGTTCAACGTCAACCCGGATCCGCGTTATTTGTTTCTAACGCGGCATACTGAGGAAGCGCTGGCCTGCCTTACTTACGGTATTCAAAGCCGCAAGGGCTTTGTGTTGCTCACTGGCGAAGTCGGCACCGGCAAAACCACCCTCATCAATAAATTGTTGGAATGGTTACGCGTTCAGCAGGTGGCTACCGCATTCGTTTTTAATTCCCGGTTGAACGTTCCCCAATTCCTCGACTACATGATGGCGGATTTCGGCATTCCATCAGACTCCAGATCGAAGAGCCAGATATTGCTGCGTCTCTATAACTGGCTCCTGGACCGCTACCGTGCCGGAGAAACCGCTGTGTTGATCGTGGATGAAGCCCAGGGTCTCTCCGACGAATTGCTGGAAGAAATCCGCATGATGACCAACCTCGAGACCTTCACCGAGAAGCTTTTACAAATCGTTCTCGTCGGGCAACCGGAACTGGAGCAGAAGTTACGGCAGCCCAACCTTCGGCAATTGCGTCAACGGCTCACTCTCCGGGCAAAGACATATCCATTGACCCCCGAGGAAACCAGGTCCTACGTGGCGCAAAGACTTCGCATCGCAGGCTGGAATGGGCAGGCCATTTTCGAACCGGAGTCGCTGGTGGCAATTCATCGTTACTCTTGCGGAATTCCTCGTGTCGTCAATTTGATTTGCGAGCATTGTCTTGTAAGCGCTTTTGTGGATCAGCAGAGAAGAGTCACGGCCAGCGTGGTCGAAGTTGTTGCCCGGGATTTCGATCTGATAGACAACCCGGTTTCAGGAGTTGCTTTATCGTCCGAGATGGATTCCTCATCTGAGAGTTTACCCCGCGGAGCTGCCACTCCACCATTCGCAAACGCTCCAGCCATACGCGCGAATAAGAACACCGGTGTTGACGCCGATTCGCCGAAAGCATCATTGTCCAATCCGCGCGAGGATCAGGCTCCCGCGTCACGGGTCACTTCTCAACCAGCCACTTCTCAACCAGGCTTGGATACGCCTATATCGCCCTTGGCCGCCGGTAATTTTGCCGCGTCTCCAGCCCCAGTTACGCCATTCATTGCGCATCGGGATTCGGCGCCCGAACCTGCGTCAGCGCCCCCATCGCCTCCGCAGAATTCGCCGGCAGCAACTTCAACTGAAAGATTCGATTTGGTGGATGCATTGAAGACTCTCGCCAATCTCGCCGACCGATTGCGCGAGCCAGAGCAGGAAGTTCCGAAGGAAAGGAAAATATGAGCCGGATTCACGAAGCTTTAAAGAAGGCGGAGGATGAGCGGGCCGCGTCGCGGCAGGCAAACTACATTGACGTTAACCCTGACGTGCTTCCGCGCAATCCCATCCCCCAGATGCCTGTAGAGTCCATTTCCCCCGCTGCGCAGAATGCATCGGGACAGTTCCATGCTCCCGCGGCTCAGGACGTTCTGCTGTCTCGCACCATTGAAAGTAAGTGGGCGCCGGAAGCGGGAACGATGTTGTTTTTCGACGAGGACGAACAGGCATTTGGCACCGAAGAATTCAGAACCCTCCGTTCACGGCTCTATCAGATACGCGAAAGGCAGCCGCTAAGAAAATTGCTTGTAACCAGCGCCCTGCCACAGGAAGGTAAGTCGTTTGTCTCCTCGAATCTTGCGCAAGTCATGGTGCGGCAGCATGGGCGCAAAGCTCTCTTGATTGATGCCGACCTGCGGGCCTCGCAACTTCATCGCACTTTGGGGACCAACGCGACTCCCGGTTTGGCGGAGTATCTACTCGGAGAGAACGATGAATTCTCCGTCATGCAACGCGGCCCCATGGAAAACTTATTTTTTATTCCCGCGGGCCGGATGGTATCCAATCCGGCGGAACTGCTTGGCAATGGCCGCCTCAAATCTCTTCTTAGCCGTTTGGAGTCGCTCTTTGATTGGATCATTGTGGATGCGCCGCCCGCGGTGCCCATTTCTGACGCGGCTTTGCTGGCCAAATACTGTGACGGCGTGCTGATGGTCGTTCGCTCTAACGAGACCCCTTTTGACGTCGCACGCAAAGCAAGAATGGAATTTAAAGATTCCGCGTTGGTCGGCATCGTGCTGAATGGGGTGGACGGCGGAACTTCCTATAGCAAGTATTATTACGCCGCATACGGAAACGAAGCCCGAACCGGAGCGAAGAAATAGCCTTGATCCGCATCTTCAAAGTTTATTATCCGGCGCGCACCCTAATCCTTCTGTTGGGCGAGGCCTTGATCGTATGGACCTCTTTTCTATTGGCCACCCTGCTCCAGCACCCAGATGACAGCTTCATCGTTCTCAACTATGAGAACGGCTATTTAAAAATTGTGGGGCTTACCGCTCTTGTCCTCGTTATCTCGCACTTGTGCGATCTTTATGACCCCACCCACTTCGACGCCAAGGGAGAACTTTATTTCCGGCTTTTGCTGGTTCCGGGAGTCATGGCACTGGCATTGGCCGTTGCGGAAGCGGTTTTCCCCAGCATCATGTTAGGAAAATCGTCGTTCCTGATGGGATTGATTTTTCTGACAATCGCGCTGCTAGGGTGGAGAACCATCTACACTTGGCTGGCGAAAAAACCATATCTGCGAGAACAGGTGTACGTATTAGGCGGCGGTGAACGGGCGCAGAGACTTGTTCAAGGACTCCGGGCGCGCTCTGAGTTGGGTGCCGACGTCATTGGTTGGAGCGGCAATGTGCAGGGCGCATTGAACCGTCAGACGATGGCCGCCGACTTGATGGAAAGGGTTCGGCAAACCAGCGTGCACAGAGTCATTGTCGCGATGCAGGACCGCCGGGAAGCTACACCCATGGAAGAGCTGTTGAGACTTCGCCTTCGCGGCGTACACATCGAAGAAGCCACCACCTGGCTGGAAAAAATTTCCGGCAAGATAGAAGTCGAAAATCTCTATCCCAGTTGGATCATCTACGCTCAGGGATTTCGCTTTAGCGGCGCCTTTCGCGTCTTCCGCCGCCTGCTTGCATTTTCGGCTGCGTTATTCGGCCTGCTGCTCACCTTGCCGCTAATGCCATTCGTCCTCCTTGCAATCAAGTTGGATTCACCAGGCCCCGTCTTGTACCGTCAGAAACGCACCGGCCGCGGCGGGGAAACTTTTTATTGTTACAAGTTCCGTACCATGCGTCAGGACGCCGAAGCCGATACCGGCCCCACATGGGCTTTGGACGACGATCCTCGCATTACCCGCATCGGAAAATTCTTACGCACTTCCCGGCTCGACGAAATCCCGCAATTGTGGTGCGTCCTTAAAGGCGACATGGCTTTCGTTGGCCCACGTCCCGAGCGCCCCGAGTTCGTCGAGTGGCTTACTGAACAGCTTCCTTACTATGGTGTTCGCCACATGGTGCGCCCCGGCATCACCGGTTGGGCGCAGGTTCGCTACAAATACGGCAACACCATTGAAGATGCAAGAGAAAAACTTCAATACGATCTTTTCTATATAAAGAACGCATCTCTGGGATTGGATCTTTTCATCATGTTCCAAACCATCAAGATCGTCTTGCTGGGCAGGGGTGCCCAATGAAATGGCTTTTCTGGGGATCCGTTGGGGTAATCGCCTATACCTACGCCGGTTATGCGGGATGGCTATGGCTTCGCACCCAATGGCGTCATCGCCCGGTTAAGCGGGCCTCGCACGCTCCCACAGTTTCCTTCGTAATGGTGGTTCGCAACGAAGCCGATGTCCTCGAACGTAAACTGCAAAATTTGATCGAACTGAATTATCCCGAAGACTTGCGCGAAATTATTGTAGTGTCAGACGGCTCCGCCGACGCGACCAACCAAATTCTCTCCCAGTGGTCAAATAATTCCGGAGTCCAGATAATCCTTTTCTCGGGTTCGCGGGGAAAAACTGCCTGCCTGAATGATGCCGTCGCAATGGCAAAAAATGAAATTATCGTCTTCACCGACGCCCGTCAAACAATTGAACCGAATGCAGTCCGCTTTCTCGCCGAAAACTTCGCGGATCCCGAAGTAGGTTGTGCCAGCGGCGAACTCATGCTGGGCGATCCCGAATCCGGCGAGAGCGTAAAAGGAATGGGCCTGTATTGGCGCATCGAGAAAAGCGTCCGAGAAATGGAATCCGAATCCGGCTCGGTGGTTGGAGCTACTGGCGCGCTCTACGCCGTGAAGCGCAGCTTGCTTTCGGTAATTCCGCCAGAAACTATTCTCGACGATGTTTTCATTCCCATGAATGTCGCGCGGCAAGGTTCGCGAGTAGTTTTCGATTCGCGCGCAATAGCCTGGGACGTGCCTAGCTTGGGACTGCACCGAGAGTTCGCCCGCAAGGTCAGAACCCTAAGCGGCAATTACCAATTGGTACAAATCGCGCCGTGGTTGCTCACAAGCTCCAATCCGCTTCGCTTCGAGTTCGTAAGCCATAAGCTGCTGCGGCTCGTGGCGCCTTTTGCCTTAGTTGCAGCTTTGGTATCTCCAATCTTTCTGGCTGCACCGGTATATCGGATCGCCCTCATATCGCAACTGGGATTCTATACACTCAGCCTCCTTGCGATTGCCCAAATCAAACGCGGACCCTTGGCCAGAATCGCGGATGCCTCATTCACTTTTGTCGTGCTCAACACCGCCGCTCTTATAGCGTTTACGAATTTCATCACCGGAAAGAAAGCGGCCTGGGTTCGCTGAACAAGTTCGCTGAACAAATCCGTCCGCATCGCATATCCTGGAAGCCTTCTCAGGCCGAACTCTGGCTGGGATCCGTCGAGACGATGAAGATTCTTTGGATCAAGGCGAACAAGCTCCTGCCGCTCCACAGCGGAGGCGACATCCGTTCGTTTCATATCCTGAAACACCTATCTTCCCGCAATGACGTTACATTTCTCTCCTACTATGACGGCGCCGAAGACAAAAAATACGCCGCCGAATTAAGCAATTGCTTTCCATCTTCGATTGCACTTCACACCGGGAAAAGCTCGACGCTTGTTGCGCGTGCGTCGGATTACTTGCGCAAGTTGCCCTTGCCGGCCCCATATGCCGTAAGCAGGTTTGCGTCGCCCCTCGTGAAAGCAAGAATAAATACTCTCCTGGAGACTGGCTCCTTCGATGTAGTCATCGCCGATTTCCTCGATGCCGCGATAAATCTGCCGAATGCGATGGCAATCCCGGCGGTGCTCTTCCAGCACAACGTGGAAAGCGAGATTTGGCGGCGTCACGCTGACACGGAAACCAATCCCGCGAAGCGCCTCATGTATCAATTTGAATTCAAAAAAATGTTGCGCTATGAGCAGACCATCATCCGAAAGTTCCAGCACGTAATCGCCGTCTCCGGCCATGACCGCGACCTGATGCAACCATGGACCCGCAATTCTTTCATCACAGTCGTCCCGACTGGTGTTGACGTGAGACAGTATCAGCCCACTTCGGATCACCGAGATCCCGCCCCAATAGTGATGTTCGTCGGCGCGATGGATTGGGAGCCAAACATTGACGCGGTGGAATTTTTCTCCAGCGAAATCTGGAACTTTGTCGTCGCCGCCATTCCCAACGCCCGATTCCGTATCGTAGGCCGGAATCCCGACCGCCGTGTCCGGAAGTTGGCGTCCAATTCGATCGAAATCACAGGCCGCGTCGAGTCAGTTGCGGACTATCTGCACAAAGCGGCCGTCGTGGTCGTCCCTTTGCGAATCGGTGGAGGAACACGCTTGAAGATTTACGAAGCCATGGCCGCCGGCAAAGCCGTCGTCTCTACCACAGTGGGTGCCGAAGGTTTAAATATCTCTCCGGGCCGCGATATTGCGATCGCAGACGATCCGCGTGACTTTTCCGACGCTATCGCATCGCTTCTCAAAGACCGCGATCTCCGCCACCGTTACGAGCATGCCGCGTCCGAAACGGCGGGCAAATATGACTGGTCAATCATTGCCAAGAAATTCGGTGAAGTATTGGAATCGGTGAGTAAAATGCATCAGCGCAATTAAATATTATGGACAAAATTACCGCCGCCTGATCACGGACCATCCCCGGAGGGGCGGCACACATTAGCTTAGGACGCAAGTCCTGGGTAAACGAAAGCACCGATCACGCCTGAGCGAGCGAAGCGAGTCGAAGGCAATCCGGCACTGCACACGTTGATGACGCCCCGGCTCTCTCAATTACATGACAGGAAACGCCACCTTCCCAACGGAATTTTTGACCACAAAATCGTGCGGCTCCCCCTCCAGGCAAACTCGCTGCCACAATTCCAAATTCAGCAATCGCCAGATGCGATCATAATTGTCCCGGTGCCGCGCCCGATGTTCCTGAAACAATCGCTCAATGGCGTCTCTCCTAAAGAATCCACGATCCATGCTTCGCGGTTCTAGCAGCATCTTCTCGATAGCGTCTAACTGCTCTCCGGCGAGCCACCCACTCCATGGCGTTGGAAAGCCGAGCTTCGGGCGGTAAATAATCGAATGTGGCAGCAAATCCTCGACAGCTCTTTTCAATATATGTTTTCCCGCCATACCCCGTAGTTGGAATTTCGCAGGAATGTTGGCTGCGAATTCTACAAGAACATGATCAAGGAACGGCACACGGCTCTCGATGGAAGCGGCCATGCTCATGTTGTCCTGCTTCATCAAGAGCTCGACAAGATAAGTTTTGATGTCCGTGTAGAGCAGTCGTTGCAGCATGTCGCCCGAAGAAGCTTCCCAATACTTGAGAACGTTGCGATAAGCTGCGCCGCCAGCAAGTTCCGCTGTAAAGCCGTCTGTCAGCAATTCTCGCTGTTCCGTGGCGTCAAACGCCGAATAAAAGTTATCGAAATAAAACGATGACCACTCGTTCCCATCGAGAGCCAAAAAGGTATGTGAAAGTTTCCGCCGGACCGTAGCACCGATTAAATCCGAGTCTCCAATTGATCCTCGAATCCGCTTTCGCAGCATTGCCGGAAGCAATCTTCGGTAAACGCGGTCAAGCGCGGCATTTCGCCGTGTGAATACATACCGGGTGTAGCCTCCAAGAGTTTCGTCGCTGCCTTCTCCCGTTAGCACAACCTTCACATGCTCGCTTGCCAGTCTCGCCACGAAATAAAGCGCCACACTCGAGGGCCACGTGATGGGTTCATCCTCATGCCATATGAGGTTGGGCAGCGCGCCGAAAAAATCCTCACGGCTCACCAACACTTCATGATGATTCGAATTCAAGTGCTTCGCCACGATCCGGGCGTAGGGCAGTTCGCTGTATGCGTTTTCCGAATACCCAACCGCAAATGTTTCGACGGGGGCGCGCCGTATTTTTGTCATCAGCGCGGCGACTGCGCTCGAATCCAGTCCGCCGCTCAAGAACACTCCTAACGGCACATCGCTCATTAGGTGGCTGCTGACGGCTTCCTCCAGCATCTCTCGATATTTCCCCACGTAATCGTCTTCGGAGTAAGCAGAAACATCCCCAGTCAGACGCAAATCCCAATACTGCTGTATCTTGACCTCGCCGTTTTCGCTGAGTTCAAGCGTGTGGCCCGGCATGAGCTTAAGGATTCCATCGTAGAAAGTTTCCTGCCCTGAGAGATATCCAAACGCCAGATATTCGGGAAGCACACCACGGTTAAATCTGGCCTCCACGCCAGGATGCGCGAGAATAACTTTTATTTCCGAACCGAAAAGAAATGAATCGGAGGTCAAACGATAGTAGAGCGGCTTGATTCCCAACCGGTCGCGCGCAACGAACAAGCTTCGCTTGTTCGAATCCCAAATCGCGAATGCGAACATCCCCCGCAAATGTTGCACGCAATCGCGGCCATACTCTTCATAGAGGTGAACAATAGTTTCTGTGTCGCAATGCGTGCGGTACCGATGTCCTCGCGCCAGCAATTGCTGGCGCAAAACCGCATGGTTGTAAATTTCACCGTTGAAGACAATCCAAATCGTGCCGTCCTCGTTGCTGAGGGGTTGATGTCCCGCCGCGACGTCAATAATGCTGAGCCGCCGCATCGCAAGCCCAATCCGGCCATCGGTGTAGACACCTTCGTCGTCAGGGCCGCGATGCACCATCGCCGCGCACATGCGTCGAAGCACCTGAGGATCAACCTCAGTCCGCCCGCCAAACTCGACTGCTCCCGCAATTCCGCACATTCCTTGTTCCTGACCAACCTTAGCTACGGTTACCTACGAGGGGCTGAACGACTTCAGTAACTCAGTCGAGGTCGAACTCACGACCGAATCTTCTGACGAAAAAACCTGTCCCGTATTCCGATTCCACTCGAAGCCCTCAATCTTGTTGAGCGAGTGCGCCACCACCGGCATTCCATTCAGCCTGATGTCTTGAGCTCCGCAGCAAATTAGGTGCGCAACATGTCCATCATGGAGGCGAAAGTATAAAAAACCGGCATCGCTCGTCCATTCATTCCATGTCCACGTCGCGGTTTGAGGGTGGGCAAAAATCATGTAGTGTTTTCCCCTTGGATCCTCGTAACAATAAACCGACAAGTGCGCGACGTCCTGTTCGGACAGCTTTGCGCGCGAAAGTCTTCCAGTTGCCTCTGGCGTAGCGAAAGGCAACAACACAGTTGCGTGGTCAACCGGAAGTCTCAAGCGGCTGCTCGAACGCACTGTCAATGCCGGATCTTTCCTCCCATAGGCTGGGGATAGCGAGTCAGATTCAATCGTATGGGCCCAGCCTGTCCCCTCCACTGGAAGCAATGCGAGTCCGCCGCCGGCCAGGGCCGAGGCGTCGTTCTTCCTCGCCATAAAACCATGCGCGGCCTTTTCTATCGCAACTTCCGAATCAAAATGCCAGTTGATTTCGAGTTGGTGTTCTCTTCGCCCTTCCACAATATCCCGTATCAACCAAAATTCGTCATGGAGATAAAAAATGCAACGCCGGTGCAGAACAGGGTCGGGAAGGCGCGCATAACCAGTCTGATTGCCCCCAAATAATGTGAACGTCTTGCCTGTGATCCATTGGTCGCAATGAACGTCAGGGATTGATTTCCACGCGAACGGTCCATCTGGAATCGCTTGATCCAAGCCATCCACCCGTAGCGTGTTGTGATCCCCCGTCCCTCGGAAGCGATCGCGTTCGTCGCACGTGTAACAATACGCGCCGGAATCTACCAGCCAGCGCTGTCCCGCAATCGCGACCGACACGCTAAGAGCGTCCGCGTGACCATGACCGCCGCGTCCGGTGCCTTGTGGCCCAGCGTCAATAATCATTTGCACTGGGTCTTTCTTATTGCTGGCCATCACGTAGATTCCACTCGCCTTGAAAGATGCCGGGGAAATTGTCCGTGGATTATCAGCAAACGAATTGAAGTAAGAAACTCCCTCCTTCCCAAAAAGCCAGATGGATTCTTCTGTCAGCGAGGTCGCAGATCTTAAATCCTCGCGACGGAACAATATTGCGCCCAACGCCAGGGGGTCGGTCATATGCTCGCTTCGATTTCGACGCGGATTAAAAACGCGTCCGCCATCGTCATCCCCAAATCCTTCCGCCAGCCCAGCCTGCGATGCTGCGGACACAATGTCCAGCATCTTGTTCAGGATCAAATCAAAGTCGGCGGGAACGTCAATTCCGTTTCGATCCGCGAGAATTCTGGCATGCAAAAAGAAATCCAGCGCATAGACGTGGTAATAAAGTGATTGTTCGAAATAGACCCCGTCTGCACGAACTTGGCGCTGGGCCTCCTCGAGCAGAATGCGCCATCCATTCTTGCGCCAGCGTTCCGCGACGGCAATCTCAGGACACATAATCCCCATGAAGAAAAGCGCAACAGCTTCCCCCACCAAATGAGTATTGGGAGAAAAATATGTGGACAAGTTGCGCTCGATGTGGCGCCCATGGATCGCCAAAGCGCGAATCACGTCTCGCCTGAAGTCTGGATCGACTGGTTGGCCCGGAAGCAGCGCCAGCATCCATAGCCATGACAGGCTTCGGAACGCAATTTCCAGACTGCTGGCCCAATTGATGCCGATTGGATAAGGATTCGCACCCTGCCACGAATACCACTGACTCCGCAATTCCGCCACATACCGCCGGTCGGAAGTAAGACACCAAGCCTTCGCCAATGTGACCAGATGCTGATGCCGGTTCAACTCCCAAATAACTTTGTGATCGCCAACTTGATCAAAATCCAAAAAGTCAATCTTGAACCACGGCTTCATCGGCGCGCGTTTCCCGTGCACTGCGTCCCGGTGCCAGTCAATCTGCGGTCCGTAATCGAGACCTTCATAACCCAAGAGATCAAACCGATGACTGCAAATCTTGCCGGCTTCCCGAAGAACACCCTCCTTTTCCGTGCCCATCCTCTCTTTGAGCAGCGAAACCAGATCCGGCAACTCGATCTGGGAGAAGAAAAAGTTCCCTGGAGAAGCGGCAGTCCTTGGCCCATTTCGCTGCAACTGCACGCCCGCGCGATACAAGACCAGATCAATGCGCTTATTGATCCCTTGGGCGAGCCGGGTCCCTCGCTCATCCCAACCCATTTGAGCCACGCGGGACCAAGTTTTGCTAAAAGGCTTCATGGCAATGCTAGTTAATCCTAATGCTAAGACTCCTCCGCCACGCCATCGCGCAACCGAATTTTCAGGTTACGCGGGTAACAGGCCAACTGGCCTGCTTTTCTTGAGCGTCAACACCCTGGGCTAAACTACATGGGTATTGAATTCGAACAATCTTCGGCACGCTGCTTAACGTTGTTCTCGGACGCACTTTGAACGCGGACCCAGGCCTTTCAAATGAAGTGCAAAATCATTGATTTGGAATCCGTTGATTGGGAATCACTGGATAAATTCCACGACCGCACCGTATTCCAAACGCGGGAGTGGATACACTTCATCAGCCAAACCCAGGCTGCCACTCCTCTCTTGGTTGAATTGCACGAAGGCAACAACATTGCCGGATATTTCACGGGATTAACTTTCAATCGGCTCGGCGTGAAAATTCTAGGCAGTTCATTCCCCGGATGGACCACCCCTTACATTGGTTTCAATATGGTTCCAGGCGCATCTCGCCATGACGCGCTCGCCTCCCTCGAACAATTCGCCTGGGACGAATTGAAATGCCTTCACATGGAAGTTTCTGATCCTCATTTCACTGTCGAAGATGGGCAGGCCTTGGGTTTCACATGCAGTTCCTACGCGTCCTATCGGACGTATCTTGCCAGGTCAGAGGACGAACTTTTCGATGGAATGGACAGTGCCTGCCGCCGCTGCATACGCAAAGCGGAAAAAAGCGGCGTGACCATCGAAGAAGCGCACGATCTCGCATTTGCCGATGAATACTATGAACAGCTGAAAGACGTATTCGCGAAGCAGGAATTGGTTCCTACCTATGACGTTGACCGCGTTCGGGCATTAGTTAAGAATCTGGAGCCAACAGGCCGCGTGTTATTGATTCGGGCGCGCGATCCGCAAGGCAAGTGCATCGCCAGCGGCATCTTTCCCGGCTTCAACAAGATCGCGGAATTCTGGGGAAACGCCAGCTTTCGTTCCAGCCAGAATCTTCGCCCGAACGAACTCATCCACTGGTACGCGATGCGCTATTGGAAGCGCCGGGGTGTTGAAGTTTATGATTGGGGCGGCGAAGGCACATACAAAGAAAAATATGGATGCACGCCGCATCAAGTCCCTTGGTTCACGAAATCCCGCTACGAATTAATTTCAAAACTTCGCGGCGAAGCCAAAAAAATGTTCGACCGAAAACAAAAAGTTTTAGGTTGGTGGAATAAAACCACTTAGCACGAATGCCATGGGTGCCCCATGTCTCGCCGCCTTTGCGAGACATGGGAGGGTGCGCTACCTCGTTTGTAGTCTACTTCTTCCCTGACAATCGCCCCCCGCCGCGAAGACTGTCAAACGCAATCGGACCCGCGCCAAAAAAGATCAGCGCAAACGCAATCGCCGCGAGAGCTAGCGGAAACTGATATCCATGATCGCCCATGAGGCCGTTCTTCCAATGTACTTTCCAAATCGCGACCCCCATATTCACCGCAATCGCCAGTGCCGCAAACCGGGTCAGAAAACCTGCAATCACCAGAATCCCGCCAAAGAATTCGGCAGCCGCCGAAAAATATGCCAGCCATCCCGGCAACCCTAGGCCGCTCACCATTTGGACGTGATGGGATAGCCCTCCAAATACTTTGCTCGAGCCGTGGGCAATCATAATCACCCCCAGCACGAGACGTAACACAAACAGCGCCAATGGTTGAAGCCGATCAAGAGAGCGCAATGTCTTCCTCCCTACGGGAAGCAAGAGATTATTGCATAAGCAGACTTCATGCGCGATTCGCCGATTTAGGAACTTCCAATGGAGAGACGGGCGTCTCGCCCGTCCGCGAGGACGTCATTGCTGTTGCTGCTCGTGTTGAAATTGTTCCCATCCGGCGCGGTTCGGCGATCGAGTGCGAAGAACAGTTCTCGGAGTGATTTCCTCGGACGAGGGAGCTTCCGCAGGCGTCACCATGACCGCGACGCTCAATTCGCTTTCCGCATCCCCTTTGTAAACTCCGCGCGTCGGCGGAACGTCCGCGTAATCACGTCCAACCGCAACGCGAATGTGCCGTTCCCCGCCAACCAGATCGTTTGTCGGATCAAAAGAAACCCAACCCGGCCCCGGCAAAAACGCCTCCAGCCATGCGTGCGTAGCACCATCCGCGGACCGGTCATGAGCTCCGTCCCGTTGGCACAGATATCCGCTGACATAACGGCATGGGACTCCAAGTTCCCGCACGATCGCAATCATAATGTGCGATAAATCCTGGCACACCCCCTTCCGATCCCGCAAAGCGTCATCAATTGGAGAATCAACGCTGGTCACATTTTGAACATAGTCGAATGCGCCATAAATCGCGTGATTCAATTCCAGCATCCTTTCTAAAGGATCTCCACTCCGCTCCAACCGAAGCTCCGCGGTCAACTCCCGCAACAGTTCAGTGGACTGAGCAAACTGGCTCGGCAGCAACATTTCCGAAAAGTCGCCGGAAGCAACCATTGAATCCAGGTCCGCCCAACTTCCCACCGCACCCGGCGTTGGCGCAGGCACAGCTTGAACATCCACCAAAGCCTGCGCGGTCACCTTAAATTGGCTATGCCGTCCCGGAATATCAAAATGATGTACCGTATTCCCAAGAAAATCCCGGTACGTCATGATGTTTGCCCGCGGACTGATATCCAAAGAGAACGTCAGGCATCGTTGCCGCGCTTCATTGCGTGGCTGTACCCTCACTTCCATCACGCTCTCGCGGATGGCCGGCTCATACACAAAGCTGGTAACGTGTCGGATCGAATAAACCAATTGTGCTCCCTCGATTAACTCGCCAAAGCGCTTTCCACCGGATAATCGAAATAAATTTGCTGAATGGCTGCATGAGCCTGCGTGCATTGATTGCGGATGTTCTCCATGTAGAAATGCACTCCTTCCGCCATAATTTCCTCAATTTGACTGAAGCTCAAAGCCGCCCTCATCCGCCCCGCAATACGCACCGGTTGCGTCACCTTGCGTTCCGTAAGTTCGCCGATACGGCCCAGCCCCGCATGTACGCTTTCGACCGAGAAACGAATCGAATGTGGAAACTCGGAGTTCAGCAGCAGAAATTCCGCCACGCGAATCGGCCGAAGCTCGGCGGAATAGGCTTTGCAATAAGCCTCAAATGCCGCGCAGCACTTCAACAATCCCACCCAATCCAGATAATCCGCCCCTTCCACGGGCTGATTTGCCGGATGCGACAGGCGGCTAAAATGCGTAGCCACCAGCGCTGCGACCTCATCCGTCCGTTCTACAAACCGTCCCAGCTGAATGTACTGCCATCCTTCGCCATGAGACATTGTAGAATCCGTGATGCCCTGAAAAAGGTGCGCGCCATCCTGCACCGCGCGAAACAGAACATGGGATCGCAAAACCCATTCATCTTCCGCAGGACTCGCAATCATTTGTAGATACAGCCGGTTCAGTTGTTCCCACATATCGGAACTCGACTGTTCCCGCACATGACGAAGATTTTCTCTTGCCGAAGCGATACAAGAAACAATGGACGAGGGATTCGTCCGGTTGAAAGTCAGCGTGTGCGCCAGACGCGTCGCGTCTACGTTGCCTGCAAGCAGAGCCGGGACGTGTAAAGCCTCTACCAGCCGCAACCACCGTCCCGTGCTCGATTCGAGCGATTGGTCGAGACGCAGTTGCAGGTCCACGTCAATCAGGCGCGCCGTATGCTGCGCGCGCTCAAGATAACGGCTCATCCAGTAAAGACTCTCTGCCACTCGTGAAAGCATAAATAAATTAGGTGCTGAATAAATTTAGTGCGAAGTGCGCTCCGTTAATGTTTTGACGTCATCCTGAGCCTGCGAAGGATCTCGCGAGTAGTGCACGCGCTCTCAACCTGGTAACGCACAAGCTCGTGTGGTGCGGACCTGCCCGGGTGCCCCATCCTTCTCGCGTTCTTTGCGAGAGGGTGGGGATGTTGCCCAGCAGAAGTCGAACGGGGCCCTCGCCAGCGATTGCATTTAATCCACCTCTATCTCCCTCCGCAACACCCACGTATCTTTACTCCCACCGCCCTGGGACGAGTTCACCACCAGCGATCCCCGGCGCAAGGCCACTCGCGTCAACCCTCCAGGAACCAAAGTGACACTTCCGTTGAATAATATGTACGGCCTCAAGTCCACGTGTCGCGCCTCCACCCCACCGTCTAGAAAACATGGCGCGCTCGAAAGTGCCAGCGTAGGTTGTGCTATGTAATTCCTCGGTTGCGCGATGATTCGCGCCCGGAACTCCTCACGCTGTTCCGCAGTACTGTGTGGACCTATCAACATCCCATATCCTCCCGATTCCCCCACGGCTTTGATGACCAGCTTGTCCATGTTGTCCAGCACATAGCCAAGCTCTGATTTCTCGGTCAGAAGATACGTTTTTATATTCGGAAGAATCTCATCCTCCCCTAAATAATATTTAACGATACTGGGCACATAGGCATAGATCGCCTTATCGTCTGCGACTCCCGTGCCAATCGCATTCGCAAGCGCCACATTTCCGGCGCGATACGCATTGAACAAGCCGGGAACGCCGAGGTTGGAATCGGGACGAAAAGTTATCGGATCCAGAAAATCGTCGTCCACCCGGCGATAAATGACATCCACACGCCGTAACCCTGACGTTGTGCGCATGTAAACGATGTTGTCGTGCACCAGAAGATCGCGTCCTTCCACAAGCTCGATTCCCATTTGCTGTGCCAGGAAGGTGTGCTCAAAATAGGCTGAATTAAAAACTCCAGGTGTGAGCAGCGCAATGGATGGTTCGTTCTGGCCAGCCGAATTAACCGGCGCTAGACTCCGGAGAATGGCAAGTAGCGCTGACGTGTAATGATCAATAGGACAAACCCCATAGTCGCGAAACAAAGTCGGGAATACGCGCTTCAGCACCTTTCGGTTTGCCAGCATGTAAGAGACGCCGCTGGGAACTCGCAGATTGTCTTCCAACACCGCGAAACTTCCATCCGGCAAGCGCACCAGGTCGCTTCCGCAGATGCTTACGTAAATGTCGCGCGGCACATTCAAGCCCCGCATCTCACGCCGGAAATGCCGGCAGCTATAAACCAGTTCGCGCGGAATAATTTTGTCGGCCAGAATGTGGCCTTCGTGATAAATGTCCTTAAGGAAAAGATTGAGCGCTGCAATGCGCTGTGTCAGGCCTGCTTCGATCTTTCGCCATTCCTCGCCGGGAATGATGCGCGGAAGAAGATCATTGGGAAAAATGCGCTCCGTCCCTTCTTTGTTGTCATACACGGTGAAGGTGATGCCCTGATGAAGGAAAGATAGATCGGCCGCCTGTTGGCTTTTTCGCAATTCTTCAGGCGGTAATTCCAGTAGCGTCCGGTAGAGCGCGTGATAATGGTCGCGAGGAATCCCCGTGCTGCTGAACATCTCGTCGTACGACTCATCCAACTCATAGTTAGGGAATGCGTTCCGAACGGTCCCACTCGACGAAAGTGTTTTCAACAACGTCATCGCGGATGCGTTCATCGCCGTGTTCATCGAGTCGGGGGAAAGGGTATATCTCCCGCCCGTTTCCTCACCCCGGGCGCGGATTGCCGGGGTATTGGATGCTCACAAACTCTAGGCGCAAGCAATGGCGCTGTCCAATTGAAATTGTTTATGGATTCCATCGCCGCCAAAATCACCCAACTTGCAGAATTTAAGGGTGGTCCGGGTGCCCCATCCTTCTCGCGTTCTTTGCGAGAGGGTGGGGATGTTGCCCAGCATCGCAAGTGGCACTAGAGAGGACTGCCCGACCGCTCCGACTACGCAAGAGCCCCGCGTAGAACCAACCGCCTCGACCGTTCAGACCGTAGAGACGTAGCTTGCTACTTCTGGTTCTAAACAGGTTTTCCATCCAATATCCCACACGGCAGGAACGCGCTCCGCGAGAAGCCAGCCGGAAAGGGGCGAAAGATGGGCGACGATACACCCCCGCTTTTCGGGCAGGTGAAGCGGTTCTCGCTACGACCAAAACCCACCGGCTTTAGCGGCCCCCAGTCCGCCTTTCCCGCAACCCTTAAGAACCATGATCTTCGACTCCTCCCAGGCCCGCTCCTCGCGCTTGTACACAGACCTTCGTACTCTCCCTAGTACTTTAGTTATGTCTCCCGTCCCAGCACCGAATCTGGCGGCTCAGCAGCCCCTCTAATTGTATAGACCGACTCCTCATCCACAATATCTAGACTTTCTCTCAAAATCCCAATTGGTTACTTTCCAGAAAACCCCCATAAAACCCAATAAAACGCGGATATTCACTTTGACCTGCTGCAAATGGGGGCTGATATATGCTCAGTCCACTTGATTCACTCGACCCGCATTTCTTGAGGAACTGGATTCGAGGAATTCTCCCAAGCCTGCCCTGTTAAGCAGGTGTGATTGTGTGAAGAGGGATTCTGAAATTTATGGCCGACTCGCGTGAAGTCATGAACATTCGCCAGGCGTCCCAATACCTGGGAGTGAGTCCTGACACGCTTTACAAATACGTAGGTGAGCAAAAGATTCCTGCTTTCAAGTTGGGCAACCGCTGGCGCTTTAAAAAATCAAGGCTGGATCAGTGGATGGAAGAGAAGTCGAGCCACATGGAAATTAAGAGCAAGAACAAACCGAAGGCGGCTTCCAAAGCTGCCGGGCAATCGTAAAGGCGGACACATGTTTGGATTAGGAACAAAGACGATTGTTGGCCTGGATGTGGGATCTTCAAGCATCAAGGCAGTCGAACTCAAAAAGGGTCGTAACGGAATCGAAGTAGTCCATCTGGGATTAGAGCCGCTCGCCCCAGATATCGTGGTGGATTCCATGATCGTGGACTCCGGTACCGTTTCCAGCGCGATCTCGAAACTCTTCACTGACAACCAGATCAAAACCAAAAATGTCGCCACCGCTGTCAGCGGTCACTCCGTCATCGTGAAAAAGATTTCGCTCCCTTCCATGAGCGACCAGGAGTTGGCCGAGACCATTCAGAAGGAAGCCGCACAGCACATTCCTTTTGACCTGGCGGACGTGAACCTCGATTACCAGATCCTTTCCGAAGATGTCGGTAATCCGCAGATGGACGTTCTCCTCGTCGCAGTCAAGAAGGACAAGATTCTCAATTACACCAACGTACTCTCGATGTCCGGCAGAAGTCCGGCTATTGTGGATATTGATGCCCTCGCCCTCCAAAATTGCTACGAGTACAACTATGATCCCGCGCCGGGCCAGGTGGTCGCATTGTTGAACCTGGGCGCCAGCGTGATGAACATCAACATCGTGAAGGGCACCACGCCGCTCTTCCCGCGTGACGTCAGCGTGGGCGGACATCAGTACACCGATTCGTTGCAGAAAGAACTCGATCTGAGCTTTGAAGATGCCGAGTCGCTGAAGCTCGGACATAAAGTGGGCACAGTCAGCGAAGACGCCAAGACTCCGGTGCTGCAACAGGTCACCGAAATCATCGTTCTGGAAATTCAAAAGACGTTTGATTTTTTCCGCGCCAGTTCTTCCGGTGAACATATCGAGAAGATTTATTTGGCGGGAGGATCCTCAAAGGTCCCTGGACTGGTTGAGGCTCTGCGTCAGGAGTTTTCGCTGCCAGTCGAGATATTTAATCCGTTTCAGAAGATTGCGCCTCCCATAGATGGGCCGGGAGTTGGGCTGATCGAGCAGAATGCAGGCCAGTTGGCGGTTGCCGTCGGTTTGGCATTAAGGAGCTTTGAAGACTTATGATCCGAATTAATCTGCTGGGAGCATCGAAACCGAGAAACAAACGGGGAGCCTCTGCCGCCGCAGCGATGGAGATGGGGGAAGCTGGATCCCCAAAACTCAAACTGCTGATCGTTGTAGCTCTCGTGGCTTCGCTCAACTTTGCCTATTGGTACAGTCTGGATAAGCAAAGCAAGAGCATAACCGTTCAGATGGCCTCCGCCGAGCAGAAAAACCGTGAACTGGCGGACGTCAAAGCGAAATATCTGGAACGGCAACGTCAGGCCGACAGCTATAAGCGCCGTGTAGATGTGATTGATCAATTGCGTGCGGGCCAGATGGGTCCCGTGAATCTCTTGAATACCGTTGGAGAAACCGTCAACGGCACCGAAGCAGTCTGGCTGAGCACCATGAAAGACCAGGGCAACAGTGTGGCCATAGAAGGTATGGCTCTAAGCACTGATGCGGTTGCCAACTTGATTCAGAATCTGCAAAAGACCGGTTACTTCAAGACCATCGAAATTAAAGAAACATATCAAGACGAGTCCCTTAAAGATATGCAGGCATTCCAATTTACTTTGACCTGCGAAAAGTTGAAGGCCTAAAGGCGGAGAAAATGGGGAATTTTAGCGAATTATCGGGTCTCAAACAGTGGGCGGCCTTGGTCGTCGGAGCGGCGCTGGTAACGGTCGCCCTCTACTTCACGGTTTTTAAAAGTCAACGGGCTGCGAATGATTCGGCGCAGCAGAACTTGCAATCCAAGCTCCGGGAGAACGCGGAACTGGAAGCCTATCGCCCGAAACTTGCCGACATCGAGCGTCAAGTGGCCAGCCTGAAGCAGCAACTCGATATCGAGCGCCGGATTGTCCCCGACGAGAAGGAAGTGGACAGCTTTATGAAGATGCTCGATTCCGAGGCTCTCAAAGCCGGAATTGAAGTGCGGCGATATACCGCGGAACCTGTGTCGTCCAAAGAGTTTTATTCCGAACTGCCGTTCGAAATCGAACTGGATGGTCCTTATTACTCGGTCTTGAATTTCTTTGATCGGGTGAGCAAATTGGAGCGCATCGTGGACATCTCCAATCTGCTTGTTGCCACCACCAAGAAGCCCAGCGAGGCAAAAGCAAAACACACATATCAATATGCCGCGAGCGAGAGCATTGTGGCTACATGCACCGCAACAACGTTCTTCAGTCACGACGCGCCAGCGCCAGTAACTACGCTGGCCAAAAAGTAGGGGAATCCTAATGAAGCTGATTGCCGCAATCTTGCTAGTAGGAATGACGACGGGAACTGTCTACTGCCAGAATCCCAACATCATTGCCAACACGAAGAACAAACTGAATACCGTGCAGGCGCAGCGGGTTGCTGATTCGAACGCCGCCCTGGGTATCACAGAGACGAAAGCTGCCAAATCACCATACAGTGCCGCGAAGCATTCCGCCGGCAAGGCCGCGAAAGCTCACCGGGCTGCCCCCGTGGTGGCCGTCGAAAACGCGGCAACTCCACCAGACAGCACAAAATCAGAGGGAGCGCCTGCCATCAACATAACCGGCCGTAGAGATCCCTTTGTCAGTCCCGTGATGAGCCGCTCCATGTCGGGATCGGGATGCAGCACCGGCAAGCGCTGCCTCGCAATTGATCAAATTAATCTACGGGGCGTCGTGAAATCGGACGATGGCATGATCGCCGTTGTGGTCAATGCCCTCGACAAAGCTTATTTCCTCCACGAGAACGATCCGGTGTTCAACGGGTATGTCGTCAAAATCACCGGCGACTCGGTCATTTTTAAAGAAAGCGTGCAGGACAAATTTGGGAAACCGTTCACACGCGAAGTTACAAAGAAAATTTTTACGCCGGCAGTTTAAGCCCTGGCAAGCAGCCGGTCATCCGGCAAACTAAAAATCTGTTCAGAAAGTCACGGGAATCGTAGAGCGTAACCCGTAGGGAGAAGCGAAATGCGAAAGCAAATGCTGGGTATTTTTCTACCGCTGCTGGCAATGGTTCTAATGGCAGCGGCCGAAACTCAGAGCGCGAGCATGAATGACACCACTCATGCTTCGTTGCAGAAGGTCAACGTCGTGCGTGGTAATGATGGAATCACCCTGGAAGTCATAGTCCACGGACAATTGACGCCCAAGGTCGAGACTCTCAGCGCGCCCGCGAGACTCGTGATTAATCTGCCAAACACGGCAATGGGCGCCTCGGTCAGCCATATTGATGTGGGCGCAGACGGCGTGAAAGGCGTGCGTATCGGCACCGACAATCTAGCGACGCCCACCACTCGGGTCGTCGTGGATCTGTCGCAGAAATGCCGCTACGAAATCGTCCCCGCTGCCGACGGCACCTTCACTCTGAAGCTGCATTCCGCGATGACTGTCGCGAAGGCTGTCACCCCTGCAAAGGCCGTACCCGTCGCGAAAACTTCTGAGCCGCTCCCGGTGAACGAAGTCTCCGCATCAACTAAAGAGACGAGCACTCCGCAGTTGCCGTCTTCGATCTCGTCTGCGCCTCAGAAAGAAGCGGCGTCGGCAACATCCGCCAGCAATTTCGTCGTTGTTGAACCAACTTACAAGTCAAAGCCCGCAACGGAAGATTCGTTTCCAGCAGTGACAAGCCAACCCGCGCGCGCAGTTCAAGCCGCCGCCAAATTTGTCGAGCGCCCGGAGATGGACTTGTTGCCCAAACCCAGCGCTTCGATGCAAGCCGGATCGCCGAGCGCCCAATCGCCTGCGGCAAATAATCTCGCCGCGGAACAGAAAGCGCAATTGCAGCAACAAGCCCCGGTCATGGGACCCAAATACACCGGCGAACCCATCTCCGTAAATCTAAAAGATGTTGATCTAAAAGATTTCTTCCGCCTCATCCACGAAATCAGCGGACTAAACGTAGTCCTCGATCCCAACGTCCACGGCACACTAACAATCGTCCTAGACGACGTCCCTTGGGACCAGGCGTTGGATATTGTTTTGAAGAACAATGATTTGTCGCGGCAGTTGGATGGGAACGTTCTGAGAATCGCGACCGTGGACACGCTGAAAAAGGAAGCGGATGGAAGGCGCGAAGAGCAGGAATCAGAAGCGTTGGCCGTGGATAAAGTTACGGTCACACGGTTTCTGAGCTACGCGCATTCGAAAGATGTCGTGCCTACGTTGAAGAAATTTCTAAGTCAGCGTGGTGACGTTATCTCCGATGATCGAACGAATGCCGTCATCATTTCGGATATTCCAACCGTCATGCCTGGGATTGACAGGCTGCTCACGCAGCTTGACCGCAAGACTCAGGAAGTGGAAATTGAAGCCCGCGTCGTGGCTGCAACCCGCAGCTTCGCACGCGATATCGGAACCCAGCTCGGATTCGGATGGGGCAACGGAGCGAATGCAGTGGGCGGCGTTGGAGCTGTCGGAACTTCGCCAATCACGGTAAACGGAATCAGCCCGTTTTATCAAACGGTCGGAACTGGCGGGGGCGCCAGCGGTGGAACGCAGATTCCATTGTTCTCCAATCTGGGCGTTACCAGTCCGACGAGCGGCCTCAGCTTTGTCAACGTAAGCAATCACGTTCAGCTTGATGCTCTTCTGACGATGGCTGAATCACGCGGCTTGCTTAAAATTCTTTCTCGTCCGCGCGTCGTCACCCAAAACAATATTCAAGCTCTGGTACGCCAGGGTGTCCGGGTGCCAATCGTTACCCAGGCGCAGTTGGGCGGACCGCCAACCGTTACAGACGTGGACGCTTTCCTGCGGCTCACCGTAATTCCGCAGATCACGTCGGAAAACACAATCTTCCTGAACGTGGACGTGGAAAACACGACTCCTGACTTCGGACACGAAGTTCAGGGCAACCCAACCTTGATTACGCAGCAGGCCACCACGCAGGT
>PNAR01000220.1 GCA_003169715.1 Acidobacteriaceae bacterium
ATATCATGTGCTAACGACATAGACGCCCAATGGCCTTGACATGCTGACCTGTGAAGTGTCAAACTGCCCGTCCTGCGCGCCTTTCACAAGACCCGTCACCATGACCCGTCAAGGTGGCCACAGATGTCCTTCCAAGGAGAATTCTTATGTCGTTTCCCAGGAGTACCATGCAGGCCGCTGTCCTGCTTGCTATTACTTTCACATTCGCTCAAGTTCAAACCGCCAGCGCCGCATCCAATCAATCCGTTCAACATTTGACTCGCATAGGAACAACTACGATCAAGGCTGGACCTCTCGGGAGCGGTGCTTTTCAACTTCCAGAAATTGTCAATCAAGATGATGCAGTTGGCTTAAAAGGAGATGCGGCAATCGCGCCAGGCGCAGCCGGAGCTGGAGTATCCTTCCTCAATCGTCGCACAAACTTGATGATTCCAAGCAAGCAGGCTGGCCAGCGTGCCTTGTTATCGGGATCTGCTTTAGTATCGGGCGCTGCGTCGGTGTCCGCCGCGTCGCCAAAACTTCCGCTTAATGAGCCTGTGGCTCACAGCAGCACGGTGGTCAATTTTCAAGACAACACCTTTATTGGCTTTGACGGCCTGAGCAACATAGACCAGCGGACGGCGAATAGCGGCAACCAGTTCAGCCTTGAGCCTCCCGATCAGGGACTCTGCGCCGGCAACGGGTTTGTGGTTGAAACTGTGAATGACGTGATCCGCGTTTACGACAGAGTTGGCAATCCGCTCACCGGTGCTGAAGATTTGAATTCTTTCTTCGGACTGGCTCCCCAGATCGTTCGAGGACCTCCAACAATCGCTGGACCATTTCTTAGCGACCCGCGCTGCTATTACGACGGGCAAACCAAGAGATGGTTTGTCAGCATTCTGGACGAAGACAATGGGACGAATACTGGAGCGACCGGGCGCAACTACAATCTGCTTGCGGTAAGCCAGACCAGCGATCCCACAAGTTCTTTTACCGTATTTCAGTACGACGTGACGGATGATGGCCTGAACGGGACAGTGAATCATGGTGCGTGCCCGTGTTTTGGCGACCAGCCATTACTTGGCGCGGACAAATACGGGATATATCAATCAACTAATGAATTTTCGGCAACGACGTTTAACGGTTCGCAGATTTATGCAATTTCCAAGTCGAAATTGGTCGCTGCGGCCGATTCGAAGACTCCCAACTTGCCCTTGGTTATTCAAATTGACGCTTCCCAGGATCTGGTTCCCTTCGGCGGAGAATCCTACTCAATTCAACCTGCCACGTCGCCGACCCCAACTTCGGAAGAAGACACTAACGGCGTGGAGTATTTTCTAAGCGCTTTGCAATTTGGCAATCCGGGCTACGAAGTCTATGACAACCGGATAGCAGTTTGGGCGCTAACAAATACAAAGACGCTGAACACAAACTTCCCCATTTTGAATCTTGCGTTCAACGTGATACACAGCGAGACTTACGGAGCGCCTGATCCGGCAAAGCAAAAGCCTGGTCCAATTCCATTAGCGACTTCTTTTGGAGATCCGTTGGAATTGATCAATACAAACGATGACCGTATGAACCAAGTGATCTATTCCAATGGGATTTTGTACGCCGGTGTTAATTCGAAGCTGAAGGTCGGAGGCGCAAGCCAAACCGGAGTAGCATGGTTCGCCGTCCAGCCGAACTTCGTGGGACCAAACCTAAATGGAACCATCGTCAACCAGGGATACGTTGCTGTTACCAAAAACAACGTTATTTTCCCGTCTGTTGGAGTTGACCGCGATGGCGATGGTGCTATCGTCTACACCCTGGTAGGGCCGAACTATTTCCCCAGCGTCGCGTATACGCCATTCAGCGACGTGACGGCATCCCAATTCGTACATATCGCGGGAGCGGGGGAAGGGCCTGACGATGGCTTTACCGGCTATCCGCAAGAAGGTGGCAATGGAGTCGCTCGATGGGGTGATTACTCTGCCGCCAGTTGGGATGGGGAAAGAATGTGGTTTGCCAGCGAATACATCCCAGAGGCTTGCACGGTAAACGCTCCGCCTTGCCGCGAAGTCCTCTTTAACTGGGGCACTTTTGTAGGATCAATACAGCCGTAATTGAATCTGTTAAAAAGTTGTTTGATATGGGGCAATGACAAAATCATTGCCTCTTTTTTTCGCAGTTCAAGGCGTCACGGACGCATGCATTGGGCCGTCCAAGGATGCTACTCTTTCACGTCGTAATGGCGCGGTATAACTGATCCGCGAACATTTTTCCGTCCCAATATTCGACGTGCGCCTTTAGGGGCGTCTTCGCTTCAGGATCAACGTAGTTTTGAACCCCTTTCGGATTTATGCGGGCGTGTCCGTAGTGTTCCGGATGTTTCGCGTTCATCACATTCGGAGGATCGTAGAAGTCCAGATGGCCGCTGATGATGTCGGCCTGAGACCACAGATTGATCCATTCCTGCGGCCTGTTCCGGTAATCCGCAATCATCGGCTGTACGGCAGCCGCCGCCACTTCGCGGACCTGTGAGCGCATATCTTTTTGCGTACGGAAAAGAAATGCCGTCTTATCGAGTGGAGATCCGAATGTTAGAAACATTCTGGTGCGCGCGGCGACATTCAGTGGCTTGGCTGAGAATTGATCGTCCATCAGAAGTCCATTGAGGACGTCGTATCCGATCACGGAACCCAGAGAATGCCCCACGACAGTAATTTTTGTATATAGAAAGTCTGTGTCATCCGCGGTTCTCGCGCGATACACCGCTTCGCCCACTTCCATCGCGGTGTGCCAAATCTGCTGCCGGACTTCCCAGAATTTGCTGACGGTGTGGGCCGCGATGTATGCGGCGACGTCGCCGACATATTGGATAAGAAAGCCTCGCGCTCTTGACGCCGCCCATATTTCAAGCGCCCATAGCGCCACAATGCACAGCGAATATTTCGAGACGAACCAGTACCATTTGCCGCCTGGGACGACATGAAGAAAGAACGGCCATCGCAGTAAGTGCCCCGCCATAAAGATTGCCGCGACCGCAATGAGAGACGCGCCCAAATAAATAAAGAACCATGCAACGAATCTGGGATTAGTGCGTCCGAAGATAAAGGTTCCAAGGGCGATCATTAGCGCGGCAACGTCAACCAAAACGAAGTCCCACGTCAGCCACGCCAGGAGATCTCCGGACGGGAAGAGGTTCGCACTGCCCAAGGCATGAGACGCAGCGGCGGCTACAGCAATTGAATTAATGAAGACCAGTGCGGCGAGAAGCGCCATGATTCCCAGGAACGCGAACGTCAGCTTCTCGGTCGCGAGCAAGAACTGCTGTTCAGCGCCGAACATCCAGCGCCGATAGGTTCTAGCCGTAGTATTTAATATTCCGTTCCATCCGGCATCAAATAGAAAATTGACCACATCGGTTGCGGAGACCTTGCCTTCCGTAATCGGCGCCCAATAAGCCTCATAGACGTGAACTTCGTGTTCCCGCCCGCCGCTCTCTTTAATTTGCATTTCCGCGCGGACGAGATCCGATTCTTCGTTGCCGCCCTGACTGCCCAAACGCACCGAACGGATTACGGATTTGCTAAGAGTTCCCCCGCCATCTCCGACGCCGCGGGCGGCAGCTTGCGCCACTCCGTCAATTGTTTCGTAAGGCACTTGCTGCCCCATGCCGTGCGCGACCAAAATCGCAACCCGGTTTACCGGGGGCGAATTTGGTGGTTTTGCAGCGAACGTTTGCGGCAACTCAGGGGATGATTCGGGCGGACCCAATTCGAGATTCATCGCAGCCATAGCCATAGCTCCAAGAGATGAAATTCGGACCGGGGAGAGAAATCTATGTCAACCGGCGAACGATGTCAATCCAAAGGTGACGGCGCGGGATATACGCGCCAAACATAAGAGCACTGTGCTGCACGCGAGATCCTTCAGGACTGAAGTCCTTCAGGATGACGTCTAGGTAGGGAGTAATTCCGGTAGACTCAACTGCTCCGCGAAATCAAGCTGAGGCTGCCACAGTTGGACGTTGATTCAGAGAACATTGATTCAGACGCCGCGAGAACATCCCATAGACGATGGAGAATCGCCTTCCTGCTTGCGTTCGGCGTGGTCGTGGCGTATTTCGATCGCGTCAACCTGTCGGTCTCGCAGACTGCTCTAAACATTTCGTTTGGAGTATCCACAATCGCGTTCGGATATTTGTCGAGCGCTTATAACGTGACCTATGCATTGATGCAGATTCCATGCGGCCTGTTATTGGACCGCTTCGGGGTACGCCGGATTGGACGGATCGGCACACTGTTATGGAGCCTTGCTTCATTCGGTGCGGCAGTCTCGACCGGCGTGGGAACGTTTGTAGCAGCGAGATTTCTTTTGGGAGTCGGCGAATCTCCGACTTTTCCGGGAAATGCAAAAGCGATCGGCTATTGGTTTCCTGCACGCGAACGAAGTTTGGCAACCGCGATCACCGATTCCGCCGCGAAATTGTCTATCGCGATCGGAGTGCCTTTCCTCGGAATTCTCCTCTTGCATTTTGGCTGGCGTTGGAGCTTCGCCGCCACTGGCTTCATCAGCCTGTTCTATTTTGCATTGTTTTGGTGGATCTATCGCAATCCCAGCGAGGACAAGGACCTTTCGGACGCGGAAAGGCAACTCATTTCTAAAGGCGGAGCGCAGCCCGAAGGCGAAACAACAGGTCATCGCCGGGCGTCACTCTGGTATTTGTTGCAGCAGCCAAAGGTATATGGGCTCGCCATGGGATGGGGCGCTTATAACTACACTTTTTATTTGCTGGTTGCGTGGTTGCCGAGCTATCTCTTGAATTCGCTTCATTTGGATTTGCTACATTCGGTTGTTTATACGAGCGTGCCCTGGTTGTTTGCAACATTCACCGACCTTGCGGTCGGAGGCTGGCTGGTGGATGATTTGATTGGACGCGGCTGGAATCCCAACACTGTACGTCAGGCGGTTCTAGTCGGCGGGACCGCTCTGGGCTTGGGCATCCTGGGCGCCGCGCGCGCGCATAGTCCCGCAACCGCGTTGTTTTGGATCAGCGTTTCTATTGGAGGACTTTCAGCCGCGGCACCGGTCGCATGGACGGTGCCATCCTTGATTGCGCCTCGGGAATGCGTTGGCACGATCGGAGGCATAGCGAATTTGTGCGGTCAGCTGGGCGGAATTTCCGCCCCCATTATTACCGGCTACATTGTCTCGGCAACTCATGCGTTTTCATCAGCGTTCGTGACGGCGACAGGTATTCTGCTATTTGGTATCGCCGGTTATGTAGTCCTGCTCGGACGCATCGAGCCCATGGACATCACGGCCAGGCATTTCGTGCTCGGGACACCCGTCACCCCACCCTTTCCCGAGGGCATGGAGCAAGCCCTTTTCGGGATGGGTTGCTTTTGGGGCGCCGAGCGGATGTTCTGGTCCTTGCCGGGCGTGTACACCACGGCGGTGGGTTACGCCGGTGGGATCACACCCAACCCGACGTACCGCGAGGTGTGCAGCGGCCGGACCGGCCACACCGAGGCGGTGCTGGTCGTCTTCGATCC
>PNAR01000456.1 GCA_003169715.1 Acidobacteriaceae bacterium
AGCACATGCTCCAGTTCGACATTTCCTCGCGAGACTACATTTCCAACGACGACCAGATCAGGTAACGGACTTATGTTCTGAATGGAAAATGGCTGCGCGACGTGGATCCCGAGCGATGCCAGGAAATCGGACATTGGCGGATACGAGGCTGCGTCCGATCCTGTCACCCGGAAACCGCGCTGCAACAACATTCCCGCTAGCGATGCCATCGCAGTGCCGCAGATTCCAATCAGGTGAATATGTTTCTTCGTGGTCATAAGTTCTTGTTACTCTTCAATGCCCAGATTCGACTAATCCAGTGTAGTGGCCGCTTCAAGAATTTTGAGTTCCACTCCGCCTTTATCGGCGTTCAAAGCTGCACGCACGCCGAAAGGGAGCGTGATATTTTGCCGCGAAACATGTCCCGACCGCAATCCGTATGCGATGGGTACGCCTAAATCACCTAGCACACGCAGAACAACCTCTTCCAGAGTGTAGCCCTGGTCCTTCGCTGGGCTTTGAACGCAATCCAGCATCTCGCCAAAAATAATTCCTCGCACGCCAGCCAGTTTGCCCGCCAGTTTCAACTGCATCAGCATGCGATCAGCCTGAAACGGCTTGGTTGCAACGTCTTCTAGAAAAAGAATTGTTCTCTCGGTTTGGATTTCATACGGCGTGCCAAGCGAAGCGACCAGAATCGAGAGGCATCCTCCGTAGAGGACCCCTTCCGCCGTACCCTGAACGAGTGACTTTACCTCAGAATTTACTTTGACCGTCCATTCCGAGATTCCACTCGTAGCGTTTTGCCAGGAGTGCAAATCAAATCCATCCGGGGAGCAAAAATCCTTAGCAACCATCGGCCCGTGCAAGGTGACAAACCCGGCTGAGTCTGCGAAGTAGGTCAGCAGACTGGTGTGGTCGCTGTACCCAACAAAGATCTTCGGATGCGCTTTGATCTTTTCCAAGTCCAATGCCTGCAAAAGGTAATTTGAGCCGTATCCTCCACGTGCACAAATAATGGCGCGCACATCGTCGCGTAAAAACATTTCTTCGAGTTCATGCACCCGGCGGGCGAGCGATCCCGCGAAGTAAAGGTCCTTCTCGAAAATGGAATCGAAGTAGAAAGGTTTATATCCTAACTTCCGCAATGCGTCGCATCCCGCTTCCAGCGAGTCGCGGCGCACATTGCTGGCTGGCGCGACAATTCCAACTGTGTCCCCCGCCCTCAGCGCGGGAGGCTTGCTTCGCGAGGTTTCTGGTTTTCGGAGTGTCCGCATTTCGTGAAAAGATTTCAAACCAAGAACTGGCCGTGAAAAATGAGGTCAGCAGCGCCGGCGAGAAATACTTCCCTGTCCCATCGCACTGTTTGAGTTCCGCCCACAGTGCGGACGTTCACCGGCGACGCTGCTTTCTTAGCTGCAATGGTCGCGACAGCGGAGGCGCATGAACCGGTGCCCGAAGACTGTGTTTCTCCGACTCCGCGCTCGAAAAAACGAACGGCGATATTAGATTGATTTTCGACGACTACGAACTCGACATTAATGCCATCTTTGAAACCGGGATAATGCCCTACCTCAGCCGCTTCCGCCTGCCAGTGGAGAGGGAATTCCTCCACTATCGAGACGAAATGAGGGTTACCCATAGAGACTTGGACGCCTTTCACTGATTTCGCCGCCAGCGGAATAGATAATTCTTCTCCAATCTCCGGCTTGCCCATTGCAATCTCAAATTCGTAGTGTCTCTGATTTCGCGAGATGAGCATACAGGTTTTCAATCCCGCGCCAGTTCGGACAACAATTTTCTCGCGATAATCTTTCGAGCATAAGTAGGCAGCGACGCAGCGCGTTCCGTTGCCGGAAATCTCCGCCTCGGAACCATCAGCATTGAAAAGGCGTGCATGAATGTCCGCTTCGGTATCCGGAAATAGCCATTCCACGCCGTCGGCTCCAATTCCGGTGCGCCGGTCGCACATTTTCTTGCTGAGGCCGGGCAAGTTCGTATCCGCGTCCACGCCTTCGACGATCAGGAAATCATTGCCACAGGCATTTGCTTTGACGAATGGAATAGCTCCAGAGGAAATCATTAAGTTGGGTGGATTTTACCACCCTGCAATGAAGGTTTGAGACATTCAGGAAATGGCAATAGCTTTCGCGAGCGAGGGCCCCATTCGACTTCGCTCAGGGCAGGTCCGCGCCACCCTTGTGCAGACTGTCATCAGTGCCGCTGGCGATGCGTCCAGTAAACAGTCGTGGCGGGTTCTCCCGAGGTATGAACGACAACCAATGACGACAGATTTGCTTTCTCTACATGCAACGCCACGTCGTCTCCGGCGCTTGCGACCACATAGTCGGCATATTGGCTGGGATTCGCCAATGCCCGCTCCCATAATCCTTGCGGATCGGACGGCTTCTTCCATGGCCGATGATTGCCTTCATTGATCACACGGCTCAACGGTATCCCCGCATCTTGAAGGGCTCCGACGTGATTGCCTGCATACATCAGCAACGTAGAATCACCCGGTAGTTTTTGCAGGTTTTCCGCCAGGGCCGTCTCCAGAGCAATTCGATCCCGCGAATTCACCCAGGCTTCGCGGAAGCATGCTGGCTGCTGATGCCAGATTGAGACATAGCTTCCAACGACGAGGAGCAGGACCGCACTCCCCACGGCAGTCTTCGAACCCTCTTTCACGATCAGACCCAACGCAAGATGCATAAACAAAGCAACGAAGACCGCAAATGCGGGAAGCAACTGCAATCCATAACGCAGGTTGTAATAAGAGTGTGGCCACCACGCGGGCAGGAATATCGGAACTCCGCCGTAAGAAATTGACAGCATATAAAAAGGCACTGGCGCCCACAACAACAATAACGGCCACAGGCGCGGATCGAAGAGCAAGGTCATTGCGGTTCCCAAAAGCAATAAAGCGATCCACAATCTTTGGACTACAGTCACCGGGGCTACGTTCAGTTCCGCCGACTTTAGAAAGAAACTGAAGGCAACAACCAAGTTGTGCGCACCCGGATGGGAGGGATTTCCAGGTGTCGCGCTTTTTTGTTCGATAGCTTTTGCCGAATAAGGTCCATTGGCAAATTCCATTGGATTTCGATAAACGACAGCGTTGTAGGCGAGCCATAGAATGGGAGCGGCGGCAGCCAATAAAACGAACTTTCTGACGGCACTGCGCAATGACTTCGAGTTTTTCCCTTCCCGTCTTAACGCGACGAATGCCGCCGCGCACATAGTCGCGGCCAGAAACCATCCGTCATAGCGGGTTAGGCACGCGCCTATGAGGCAGAACCCAGACTTGATCAGCGCGGAAGACGCCCCGGACTTCTTGGATCCGTCACTCCAATCTTCCGCTTGCGCAAACTCTACGAAAAACGCTACGGCCCAAATAAATAACGCCAGATACAGCGATTCAGTCATGGCGGTGCTTTGCAGATAAAGCAGATTTGGATTTGCCGCATAAATTCCGGCAGCGACCCATGCAGCGAATCGTCCCGCCGTCTCCGACCGGGAATGGAAGATCAGGCTATTCCGAACCAGACGAAATATGCCGGATACGCCAAGAACATAGGCGATCATGGAAGGAATGGATCCGCCGATTCCTGTCTGCCAAAATGTTTTTGAAATCAGGAACGGAACCATGAGTAAGTGCGGCAGAGGCAACCAAACCGTGCCAAGTTGCAGTAAACCAGGAGTTTTGGAATCAAAGACCCGGCGCGCGATGTTGATATGCGCTACGGCATCGCCATAAAGCAGCAGGCTGCCATGCCGCAAATAAATCATGAAGGCGAGGATGGAAATGCCGGCTGCAAGCTGGGTTACTAATAGAGTCTCGCGGTTCCGGCTATGGTCTTCGCGGCTCTCGTGTGAAAAGGATTTCATTCCAGATGGGTCAATTCGCGGAAAACTTTAAAACGGGCGTCAATTTCCTCGCGCGTTAGCGATTGGAGCCGTTCGGTTCCAAAACGCTCGACCGCGAACGAGCCCATGACGCCACCGAAGAAAAGCGCGCGCTTCAGGACTTCGCGAGTCAATTCGGGTTGCGAGGCAATGTATCCCATGAAGCCGCCGGCGAAAGAATCTCCAGCGCCAGTCGGATCTTTGACCTCTTCGATGGGCAAAGCGGGCGCTCGAAAAGGATGGTTTCCCAAACCGAATGCTCCATCGCGAAAAAAAATAGTTGCGCCATATTCGCCGTGCTTAATCACCAACGCGCGCGGTCCCAAAGCCATCACTTTGCGGGAAGCGCGAGGCACACTGCTCTCTTCCGCGAGCATTCGCGCTTCGCCGTCATTAATCAAAAGAACATCAACCAACTTCAAGGTTTCAATGAGTTCCGTGCGGGATCCCTGTATCCAATAATTCATGGTGTCGCCGCCGGTGAGTTGTACACCGCTCATTTCTTTGCGGACCGCTCTTTGAAGACTCGGGTGGATATTTCCCAAAAATAAAAATTGCGAATCTTTGTATTCCGTGGGGATTCGCGGCTTAAATTGTTCGAAGACATTCAATTCGGTGAAGTCAGTCTTTGCCTCATTGAGATTGTCAAGATAGTGTCCGCCCCAGCGAAATGTTTTTCCCTTGGCGTGCTCAATGCCTCGAGTGTCAACTCCGCGTTTCTTCAAAATGCTTTCATGTTCAGACGTAAAGTCTTCGCCAACTACGGCGACCACGCGAACGCCGGTAAAGTAGCTTGCTGCCAACGAAAAATAAGTAGCGGAACCGCCAACTACGTTATCGGCGCGGCCAGACGGTGTGGCGATGGAATCAAAAGCGATTGAGCCAACAGCGAGAATGCTCATTGGGCGGATTTACTCTCCAGATATTTATCGAGGATAAGTTTCAATCTCTCTCGAGTCGCGGCGGAGATTTTATCGCGGTCCGTCAGAATCGCGTGCGCCAAGGCTGAGCCACATTTGCAATTCTGAAGTTTCGGCATGGCGGCGACTGTTTCGCGAACTACTTTGCAAGCATTCTCCGCGTTCTTCATCAGCACGGCCACGATCTGGTCCACGGTCACGGAATCATGATGCGGATGCCAGCAGTCGTAGTCAGTCACCATTGCAATCGTCACGTAGCAAATTTCAGCTTCGCGCGCGAGTTTCGCTTCTTGCAGGTTGGTCATACCGATGACATCCATACCCCAACTTCGGTACACATTGGACTCGGCCCTCGTGGAAAATTGCGGACCTTCCATGCACAGGTAAGTCCCCCCCCGCTTGCCCGTGACCGCCGCCTTTTTGCATGCGCTTTCCACGACTGCCGCAAGTTCGGAGCAAACCGGGTCGGCGAAAGCGACGTGCGCAACGATTCCATCGCCGAAAAAAGTATCCACGCGATGGCGCGTGCGATCGAAGAATTGATCGGGGATTACGAAGTCCAAAGGCTTGTGTTCTTCTTTCAAAGACCCAACAGCCGACACGGAAACAATCCTCTCGACACCGAGCTGTTTGAATCCGTAAATGTTGGCGCGAAAATTTAATTCACTGGGCAGAATACGGTGTCCGCGGCCATGACGAGCTAGGAACGCAACCCTCTTCCCTTCCAGCGTGCCGAGAACATACGGATCTGATGGTTGTCCGAAAGGCGTGGTCTGAGCGAGTTCCCGCACGTCGGTAAGGCCGGGCATGGAATAAAGCCCGCTGCCTCCGATGATTCCAATTTCCGCCTGCGGCAAAAACCCTCCTGATTCAATCCTGATGGTGGCGAATGGAGATTATACAAATGAAATGGGAAGTGTGCGGCTAGCGTTTCATCTTGTGGCATCGTTAAATACTGCGCGTTCCAACTTATCGGTCGTGGGTTGATCCAGGCTTTCGCTGATCAACACTGTGTCGCCTTTGATCTGGATCACGACAGGTCCGGCCTCAGTTACCCAGGCATGAGTGCCGGTGAGCCGCCCTGGGGTGTTCATACTTTCCCCATCCGATGCAGCCTCGCGCAGGTCAACATACCGCTTCGGCAAATACTTCGCATAGATGGCCGCAAACTGCCCGGCCTTGGCCGGATCGGACCAGCGCGAGACAAAAAGCATGCCCAGCCGGGCCGCAGCGGCTCCCTTATGCCGTGTCGCATAATAGTAAGCGCCTCTCCATCCCGGGTATAGTTCGCGGGAGGCGTCGGCTCCGGCATATTGATCAATGAGAACCGCGACATCGAACTCACCGATCGCACCAATATCAAAACGTTTGTAATTTTTAAAAATATGTTTGAAATCCGGCAAGGGCAGCGGTTCGATGCGCTCACCTGAAAGATAAGTTTTCGGTTCCATGATTTGCCGGGTCGTGCGCGGGGGATTTAGGAATGCGCCTGCATACGCCTTTTGCTTCCCTCCCGCACGCAGCAATGCCGCTTCAAATTCCAATCCATAGCGGTAAGGAAACGTTAAAGCCTCTCTCAAATAGATCGGGGCGTTACGGAACTGGATCGAATCGGGCGTTCCCACCAACATTCCGTCCTCAAGCGCTTTGGCAACTTCCGGGGAGTTCGCTAGCGACTGGCCAGTTGGACGCAGCATGTAATCCACCAGAACGGCCATAGCCTGACCCTCGACAACAGCCTGGCGTGCCTCCGAGGTCTCATCATTTTGAACATCCACCGGACTCGGTTTTCGCTTCGTTTGCAAATCAACGTCGGATTTCGTCATCCACTTATTGAGATTGAACGATTGGTCTTGCAGCGCATGCGTCAATTCATGCGCGAGGACGGGACGCTGCGCAGCAACATCCACCCAGTCGAGCAGGTTCACCACTTTTGTTTTCGGATCGTAATAACCGGCAATTTGTTCCTTCAGCAGCCCGACGAGAAATTTGCCAAGATCAAAATCCTGCGGCAGCAGTCCGAATTTCTTGAGCACCAGCTCGGAGCGCCGCAGCCGCTTCGCATCTTTATCTTCCGCCATGTTTTTTTGCAGGTACGCGACCACCTCATCGCGGCTGGTGAGCCGCGGCTTAACCACGCGCTTAATTGGGAGAGCGGTGTCTTTGCTGGCAAATTGTAGAATCTGGTCAACCTCTCGAAATAGTTCGTCAGCTTCTTTGGAAGTGATTTTAGTTTCCACCGTCAAAGGTTCAGATTGCTTTTCGGGCTTTCTGGTATCGGTTTCAGCTGATGGCTGTTGTTTCTCTTCGGCAGATGGGGGTTTAGCGGGAGCGGGCGCAGTTTGGGCCGCACTGATCTGCCATAAAAACGAAAATCCCAAGGTCAATAAAGCGCAGAATGTCGTTGGTCGAAAGAAGGATCCGTAGGAAGCACGCGTGAGATTCGTCATGAAGGTTGAATTTGAAATGATAACAGCACGAAGTAGGCGATCGTCCCCGCGGTCTCTTATTTCAAGATACTGAAATCTGATTTCTGGATTTAAGTCCTGCCTTCCTCTAAACTTCATCGCCAGATGAAACTTTCGGTCGTCATTCCCGTTTACAACGAGCTCGCCACCCTGAGACTTGTTGTAGATAAAGTCCTTTCGGTTCCGATTGAGATTGAATTGATCTGCGTTGACGACGGTTCTGACGACGGTACACGAGAAGTGCTCAGTAAGTTGCAGATTCAACATCCGCAAATGAAGGTACTGTTGCAAACGAAGAACATGGGAAAAGGCGCCGCGCTACGCCGTGGAATCCAGGACGCCACCGGTGATTATGTAATTATTCAGGATGCTGACCTCGAATACGACCCGGATGATTACCCGCTATTGCTTGAGCCTCTGATCGAAAACAGGGCGGACGTCGTGTATGGCTCGCGCTTTCTTGGTGGCCGCCCTCATCGGGTTTTGTATTTTTGGCATTCCGCCGGTAATTGGTTCCTCACTCTGCTTTCTAATAGCCTGACCAATATCAATCTTACGGACATGGAAACCTGCTACAAGATATTCCGGCGCGAAATAATTCAATCCATCCCAATCGAAGAAAATCGGTTTGGATTTGAGCCCGAAATTACGGTAAAGATCGCGAAACGGCGTCTCAGAATTTATGAAGTGGGCATCAGTTATCAGGGCAGAACTTACGAAGAGGGCAAAAAGATAGGCTGGAAAGATGGATTTCGAGCGCTCTGGTGTTTGTTCAAGTATTCCGTGAAAGAACGGGCAGTGCGGTTGTGAACTGTATGGCGGATGGCATGGATCAGCTACTATGCAGCGTCAAAAGCGTAATTTCCGGCGGGCAGTTTAATCGAATTGGCAACCGGATCGTGCCTAATCCAATGTTGGTGTAAAGCGACAGGTTATCAATCTTTCGCAAGCCACGGGGATACTCCCGTCCCAGCGGAGGCAACCAGGGCGCGCCAATGCCGGGCAACCAAATCTGCCCCCCGTGAGAGTGCCCGGAGAGCTGCAAGTCTATTGGATAGCGGGTGGCCTGGTCGGCGAAATCGGGCTCATGCGCGAGCAAAATGACCGATTCCGCTGGCGGCACGGCATGTAGAGTTAGGTCCAAGTCGGGTTTGCCCTCAAGTACGTCGTCAACCCCGGCCAACCAGAAACGGGCGCTCCCTTTTTCAATCGGTATTGAACGATTTCGTAATACCGGAATGCCATTGCTTTCGATGATTTCGGTGATCCAGCGGGGATCGGAATTCAGGTCGTGATTTCCAAGGACCGCGAACATTCCCATGGGCGGCTTTAATTCGCGGAGCATACGCGCGCATGGCTCAGCGTCGTTCGCTGCCCTGTTTTTGTCATGCAGAAAATGGGACCACACTGGCACGGTAATAAAATCGCCGGTTAATACAACAATATCCGGTTGAAGCTTCTTCACAATCTCGACCGCTTTGCGGATTGGTATCGCGCAAAGTTCCCCATAGTGAAAATCGCTCAACTGAACGATTGTGAGGCCGTTGAAAACTTCGGGGAGGCGGTTAATGGAGACTTCCAGGCGCACGACTTTAGGGTCGTTGGGCTCGAAAACTGCCGCATCAACTCCAATGGCCAGGACTCCCGCAGCTGTTGCGGCGGCCGCGCCCTGAAGAAATTTTCTGCGGCTGACCGGCAATAATCCCCCGTTCTGAAATTGACGATCTACTGCAAGTGTAACAACACGCGTAGATTGGACTTAACCCACAGTAGCCAGGGGGCACAGTATCCTGTGACGCCTTCAGTTTCCACTTGCAGTGAGATAACCATTTTGGGTACTGTTAAGAGATACTCTGGATACAGGAAAATGAAGTACAACAAACTCATTTACCAAGTTGATGTTTTAGTTAGCCACTGGGTGCGAGTTACCGTGCCCATTCCGGTCCAGAAGGCGGGGACGAGCTGATCAGCAGTAAATTCAAAAGCTCTCAACCCACCTAAAGCGCGATCCGGGTGGGTTTTGATTTTTACGAAGCGAGAAAAAGCATGAAAAGCGAAAACGACACGAAGGCGGAAAAGAAAACCGAAAAAAAAATAATGACAGGCGCAGGCATCCTGTGGGAGTGCCTCGAGCGTGAGGGCGTGAAACACGTTTTCGGATATCCCGGCGGCGCGATTCTGCCCGCTTACGACGCGCTGAAGCACAGCAAGATTCATCACATTCTGGTGCGCCACGAGCAGGGCGCAACCCACATGGCGGATGGTTATGCGCGGGCCACCGGTCAGCTTGGCGTTGCTGTGGCCACTTCCGGGCCGGGAGCCACCAATATGGTGACGGGCATCGCCACGGCCATGCTCGATTCTTCGCCGATTCTCTGCATCACGGGACAAGTCGGCAGCAAGCTGATTGGTTCCGACGCCTTCCAGGAAACCGACATCACAGGAATTACGCTGCCGATCACCAAGCACAATTATCTCGTGACGCGTGCCGACGAAGTCGCGCGGACCATCCGCGAAGCCGCTTATGTAGCGCGATCCGGACGCCCTGGGCCGGTGCTGGTGGACATCACTAAAGACGCGCAGCAATCCACCTGCGAATTCGACTGGGAAGCCGCAAAACCGCAAATGCCGGGCTATCGTCCCGACCTTTCGCCAGCTCCCGAGGAATACAAAAAGGCGCTCGATTTGATTCATTCCGCTAAACGCCCGGTGATCTTGGCGGGACACGGCATTTTGATTTCAGGTGCAATGCGCGAAGTAATCACGCTGGCAGAACGCGGCGGGATTCCGGTTGCGCTCACATTGCTGGGCCTTGGGGTCGTCCCTGCTTCTCATCCTCTGAATCTCGGGATGATGGGCATGCACGGCGAAGCATGGGTGAACCACACCATTCAGGAAGCCGATCTTCTCATCGCTCTCGGTATGCGCTTCGACGACCGCGTTACCGGAAATCTGAAGACTTATGCGCCGAACGCGAAAAAGATTCATGTGGAAGTCGATCCCGCGGAAGTGAACAAAAACGTAAAAGTTGATGTCGCATTAGTTGGCGATCTCCGCGAAGTGTTGCACGAGTTACTCCCAAAAATCGAATCTCCCGATCGCGGAGAATGGCTGCATCACATAGACGAATTGAAAGGCGATGCTGCCGTCCGGGACATTCAGAATCTTCCCGACAACGGTCATCTCTACGCCGCACACGTGATTAACGATCTCTGGCGTGAGACTCGCGAGAGCAATACCATCGTGGTGACAGACGTTGGCCAGCACCAGATGTGGGAAGCGCAGTATTACAAACATGAACAACCACGTTCGCTGATTACCTCCGGCGGCCTTGGAACCATGGGATTCGCGCTGCCAGCAGCCATCGGCGCGAAAGTAGCGCGTCCGGATGCGGAGGTCTGGGTCATCGTAGGCGATGGCGGCTTCCAAATGACGCTCTGCGAGCTGGCTACGATCATGCAGGAGAAGATCAAGGTCAACGTTGCCATCATCAACAACGGATATCTGGGGATGGTTCGCCAGTGGCAGGAATTCTTTTATGAGCGGAACTACGCCGCGACGCCGTTACTGAATCCTGATTTCGCGAAACTAGCTGAGGCTTATGGCATGAGAGGAATCACGGTGAAAGAACGATCGCAGGTCATTCCAACGGTGAAGTCCGTGCGTGAACATAACGGCCCCGTCGTGATTGATTTCCGTGTCGAGCAGGAGGACACTGTGTATCCAATGGTCGCCGCCGGGGCGGCGCTGCACGACATGATCCGCCGGCCGACTCCACTGGTGGAGACCGCCGATGACGAGTAGCGATTTATGTGGGGCGGACACTCCTGTCCGCCGCAGTTGATGTTGGTTTTGCAGCGGCAAAGACTAAAGTCAAAGGCAGCGGACAAGAGTGTCCGCTCCATACAATCGCGGGGCTAGTTTGGTACAAACATCATGATGAACACTTACGTTGTTTACGTTGAAAACAAACCAGGCGTGCTCACTCGCGTCGCATCTCTGTTTCGCCGTCGCGCCTTCAACATTGATTCGCTAACCGTGGGCCGTACCGAGAAGCCTGAAGTTTCGCGGATGACAATCACCGTTGATGCCGATTATGACCAGGCGCGCCGCATCGAAGCGAATTTGTACAAGCTTGTGAACGTTTTGCTGGTGGAAAACATTACTGAATCGCCTGCGATCATCCGCGACCTCGCCATGATTAAAGTTGCGGCCACTCACGATGCACGATCTCACGTGCTGGAACTGGCGAGCGTGTTTCGTGCGCGCGTGGTGGATGTTGCCCCGGAGTCTCTCACTATAGAAATCACCGGCACTGAGGATAAAATTGACGGACTACTTGAAGTGCTCCGTCCCTATGGCGTTCTAGAGATGGTGCGCACCGGAATCGTGGCCATGCGTCGCGGCAACAAGGGCGCTGTGCTGGCGCCATCTCTAAATTCGGGCGTCGGGGAGATCGCTTCCGACGAGGGTATCTCGTATTCGGTGTAGGCTCCTTTTTTGGTGCCGCAAATCCATCAAGACTCCTTCACCGCCATCCAACCCGAATTTACTTCCGGCGAACCGATCCTGTGGACCGGTCGGCCAAACGGGCCATTGACGAGCGCGGTGCGGGTTATACTTTCCACAGCATCAGCGCATCCAAGATGCCTTGCTATATGCAGCTGGCAATTGAAATGCGAGCACATGGACTTCATCCGAAACGATGGAGAGACGGGCGTCCCGCCCGTCATGCCGGGCGAGGACGCCCGGCGCTCCATCGGCCGAGAAATCTCCTTAAGGATTTTTTCTGCTTGATTGTCATTTCTCTGGCCCTGTTCGTTTCCTCTCTTCAAGGGCAGAATCCCAGAGGAGCTTTAGTCGGGAAAGTGATTGATCCAAGCGGAGCTCGCGTTGCGGGCGCCGAAATCACTCTGCGCCAACCCAAGACTTCGTTCCACCGGCAAACTGTCGCGAACGGCAACGGAGAGTTCGAATTCCAGGCCTTGCTTCCAGGGCGTTATCGGGTTAGTGCAAGTGCTCGGGGATTCACCGAGGCGGCGACAACCCTGGATGTCGCGGTTAGCTTGACTCCCACGATCTCGTTGATGCTTACACCCGGAACGATCGAACAAGTGGAGGTGGAAGCTTCCCCGCTGACCGTGGAAACTACCAGCAGCCAGATAAGCACCGTTCTCCTTTCGCAAGAACTGGAATCGGTCCCCCTTGCCCATCGCAGCTTTGCAAACATCGCATTTCTTGCGCCGATGACGGAGCCAGTCGAGCCGTCCGACCCCACCAAAGCGCGCATCACCGCCGTGTCTTTTGCGGGAAGCTCCGGCCTTGATGTGGACCTGTCGGTGGACGGCGGCGACAACAATGACGATTACATCGGAGGCTTTTTACAGAATTATTCTCCGGAAGCGATTGAGGAATTTTCAGTACGTACCGCCCAAATGAATGCTGATACATCGAGAACGAACGGTGGGTCCGTAATTATCAGTACGCGCCGCGGAAACAATGACTGGCATGGATTATCGTCTTTGTTCATTCGCAACACCGCGCTCAATGCCCGAAACACGATTGACAATCCGGAACCCGACCCCAAGCAGCCATACTCGCGGGAAGATGGCGTACTTGCGCTCGGCGGCCCAATCAAGCGTGACAAACTCTGGTTTTTTTCTTCGCTCGAATATGTGAATGAAGATGGGAGCGTCGCTTATGGCAACAACAGCCAAACGCAATTCAATGCTCTTTCTCAACTCGCATCTCAGGGATTGATTCCAGGTGTCAGTTCGATTCCCGTCCCAACGTCTGTTGGAGTTCCCTTTCGTGACACGCTTTTTACCACTCGCTTCGATTACACGCAGTCTGCAAAATCGCAATGGTTTCTGCGAGGATCGCTCGACCGCAATCACACCGAAAATGATTTGGTTCAACAGGCCACGCTGCCCTCCACGGGTTCTCTTACGCGTTCGAATTATTACAGCGTGTTGC
>PNAR01000194.1:0-10429 GCA_003169715.1 Acidobacteriaceae bacterium
CTGGTGCAGATGGTCAGCGTGCTCGCGCTCAACAAGCTTGAGCTGCGAGACATGATCACGGCCGAGATGGTGGAAAATCCGGTGTTGGAGGAGCTTGAAGATTCAGTTCCTCTGATTGACGATGTGAACCGCCGCGAAGAAGAGCGCGATCGCGTCGCTCCCGAAGAAAATACGGTTACCGCGGTTGAGAAACCAGATCCGTTTGAAGAAATTGATTTTGGTTCGTTCTTCCAGGAATATCTTGATCCCGGCTATCGCAGTCCCGGCGAGATGGAAGAGATCGAACGTCCATCGTTCGAGAATTTTCTTTCTAAGCCGAGCAATCTATCCGACCATTTGAAATGGCAACTGGGATCCATCTCCGTCAGTAATGAAGTGCGGGAAGCCGCCGAAGTGGTGATTGGCAACCTTAGCGAAGACGGATACCTCATCGCGAGCGACGATGAAATGCTCGGGATCGTGCCCGCCTCGCCTCCCGAAGCCGATGCTGCCATGGTGGAGAAAGTGGTCAAGGAAGCGGCTGCCTTGGGGCTGGACGCAGCGCTGGAGGATGCACTTCCAGAAGACACATCATTGGATTCCGAGCCGTTCTCCTCCGAGACGGTTCAGAACTGGCCTCCCGAAACCGGCAATTCTCTTATACAAATTGCCTCCGTGCCGACGGCGGTCCTCGCAAATCCTGAAGCGCCAGTTCTGACTCCCACTCCCGGCATTAAGCCAAATGGCCGCGTGGCTCAAGCGTTTCACCCGAACTTTAATTTAAGCGAGTTGCATGAAGCCATCGAGCTGGTCCGGCAAATGGATCCTCCCGGAGTCGCTTGCCGCGATCTGAGGGAATGCCTTCTTCAGCAGCTACGCTATCACCAGCAACAATTTGCGGCCAACAAGAATGGAAACGGCGAAGCGACAGATGTGCTCTTTGCGGATACGATCGCTGTGGTTGATCAACATCTTCGCGCACTTCAGAACAAACAATACAAAGAGATCGCGCGAGCCCTGGCACGGCCGATCGAGGCGGTTCAGGCGTCGCTCGAATTCATACGCACTCTCGATCCGCGCCCTGGCCTGCGTTACAACAAAGGACAGCCGCGCCTCATTGAGCCGGACGTCGCGTTCGTCAAACATGGCGACGAGTGGCTTGTCATCATGAACGATGACGATGTTCCGCAGCTTCGCTTGAATCCCGCATATAAACGCCTGATGACCCGCGACACGAATGACAAAGATACCCGGAATTACGTGAAAGAGCGCTACAAGAGCGCCATGCAGCTGATCAAGAATATCGAGCAGCGAAAGCAGACAATCGCGAAAGTCTGCTACACCATCGTTGCGAGGCAAGGCGATTTTCTGGAGATGGGAATCGATCAGCTGAAGCCAATGATGATCAAGGAAGTGGCCGAAGAGATCGGAGTGCATCCTTCGACGGTGAGCAGGGCAGTCGCGAACAAATATGCGCATACTCCGCAGGGCGTTTTCGAATTGCGTTATTTTTTTAGCGAAAGTGTGAATGGGCCTGAAGGCGGAAACACGTCCCTGCTAATCCTCAAGCGCCGCGTGAAGAAATTAATCGAAGAAGAAGATTCTGCGCGTCCTTTGACCGACGAGCAACTTACCCGCATATTGCAATCGCAGGGCATTCAGGTTACACGCCGGACAGTGGCCAAATATCGGGAAGATATGCGAATTCCGAGTACGCATCAGCGCAGGGTAAAGAAGTAAATTTATAGGAACATGGGTACGTAGCTCGCTACTTCTACTCTCCTCTTCGGTAACCCGATGTTAGAGACCTGCTAAACATTGCAGCCCATCAAGCATCTGAAGGGTGTCGCTCATGAACGTTGAATACACCGGCAGACATTTTGAAATTACTCCTTCGATTCGGGCCGACATCGAAACCGGCCTTCTGAAAATCCGCAAAATACTCCGCGACAAATTCGAAACCAAAGTAGTTCTCACACTGGAGAAGCGCCGGAACAAAGCAGAGATTACCATCACGCCGCGAAACAGACCGTTGATTGCCCTGGCGCAAGGCCGCGACATGGGCGTTGCGATCAATGAGGCGTTGGAGCATCTCGAAAAACAAGCAGTCAAATACAAGACGCGCTGGCGCACACAGAAGCGTCACAACCACAAGACTCAGAGCGAAAAGACCACGGCCTCAAACTGCTGGAACGGCGAAGGTTCCAATCGAGACGCGCAATCCGCAACTGGCTCGCCGAAGAGCAAGGCCGGACCCCTGTTGGTACATAAGTTTCCTGCCATTGCGAAGTCAACCGAAGTTCACCTCGAACGTTCCGAAGGTGCCGTCGCATTGCGTCCCATGACCATTGAAGAGGCGATCAAGGAAGCTCATTTTCGAGACCGCGACGTATTCGTATTTCGCGACCCGAAGGGCAAAGTAATGGTGCTGCACCGGACAAGAGACGGAAAGATGCAGTTGATCGAAGCACCCTGAACCGCTGGCTGTGAACGCGATGTTCACCTCTCAGAATGATTAGGGCCATCCCGGGTGTTGGAGGAAGCAATTTTCTTCTCAAAAGCGGTCGGCCCGATGGAACTGTAGGAACGCCGCCGTCCTCGGTAACACCCCAACTTCATGTCTCCTTAGCGGACCCCTCGACATCGTTCCTTCCGGAGACTGTGGAAGAAAAACGAGACGGACGCATCTTTATGTATTAATAGTCGTGCAAATAATCCGGCAAGTTTCACACAAGAAGGTGCAATACCATCTGGCATAATGTCCAATGGCTTTTACTTTCCCTAACGAACGTTGGCTGCCGAAGTCTGTCCTCTCTACCCGCGGCTACACTTTCACTAAATTTCTGCGTGACTTGATCGCCGGCATCACGGTCGGCCTGGTTGCCCTGCCCTTAGCAATGGCATTCTCCATCGCCTCCGGGCTTCCGCCTCAAGCCGGAATTTATTGCGCCATTGTTGCCGGATTCCTCGTGTCATTGCTTGGTGGCTCAAAAACACAAGTTGCCGGCCCGACGGGAGCGTTCGTTGTAGTTGTCGCAGGTATCGTGGCTGCGCACGGAGTAGACGGCCTCTTCATGTGCACGATGATGGCTGGCGTCATTCTTGTCGTAATGGGCGCCTCCGGCATGGGTTCGGCCGTAAAATTTATTCCCCGGCCTATCGTCATCGGTTTCACGAATGGTATCGCCATCCTGATCGCCAGCACTCAAGTAAAAGATTTCCTCGGCTTGCAGATTGACAGAGTTCCTGGCGTCTTCTTACTGCGGATACAAAGTTTGGCCAATCACTTTGGATCACTGAATTATTCGGCGACGGCTCTCGCGTTGGGCACGGTGGCGATTCTGGTTGCTTGCCGACTCGTATCGAATCGCATTCCCGGACCGATTGTGGCTTTGCTGCTCGGCACCGCAGTCGTGGTCTTCTTTAAGTTGCCGGTCGAAACCATTGGCAGCCGGTTTGGCGGCATACCATCCGGAATGCCACATTTCGCGATTCCGAGATTTCATGCCAGCCTGATTCACAGCCTGATGGGTCCCGCAGTTACTGTGGCGATGTTGGGAGCGATCGAGTCAATTATGTCCGCGGTTGTATCCGACCGCATGAGTAACGACCGGCATAACTCGAATATGGAGATGATTGGCCAAGGGGTGGCGAACATCGCGTCTCCTCTTTTCGGCGGCCTTCCGGCTACGGGGGCAATCGCGCGCACAGCCACCAGCATTCGTTCTGGGGCACAGTCCCCGGTTGCTGGGATGATTCACTCTCTAACCCTCCTCTGCATCCTCATGTTTGCCGCACCACTGGTAAGTTTTGTTCCTATGTCGGTGCTTGCAGGCATTCTGATGGTCGTCTCTTACAACATGGGTGAGTGGAAAGAAATCCCGCAACTCCTAAAGCTCACAAGGACGGATGTCAGCGTTTGGCTGGTGACCTTTACCCTCACCGTGTTTGCCGATCTGACAGTAGCGGTCGAAGCTGGGATGATTCTGGCGGCGCTCTTGTTCATCGGCCGCGTGGCGAGTACGACTACGGTTTCGCGGGTAACTGATGATTATGTCGAGGATGGGCGCGTTCATATCCTGCAAGATAAAGACATTCCGTATTACGCAACGATCTTCCGCATCCACGGTCCTTTCCTGTTCGGCGCGACGGATAAGATTTCGGTGGTCACCGAGAATATGGCTCAGCTTCCCCCTGTGGTGATCCTGCGCCTGCGGAACATGACGGCCCTGGACGCAACCGGGCTTTTTGCGTTGGAAGAGGTTGCAAAACATTTGCATGCTACCGGGCGGACCTTAATTCTGTGCGGAGCAAGAGAGCAGCCCGCAAAACTGATTCAAGAAGCCCAGTTCGAGGACATCATTGGCGGCGAAAATATCTGTGAGAATGTGGAAGCCGCAGTGAGACGGGCGGAAGAGGTATTCGAGAAATTAGAGTCCGAGCAGGCGGTCAAGTGACGCGGCGACGGCGGGATGACGCAAACTTGATGGTCGAACGCCTCACACTTAAGCGCTGGCGGCTTCTCCACGCCGATCCTGAAAACATTCACGGCAGAAAACTGGCCGTCCTTGCGTCGGCCTGAATGGGACAGTCGTTTCTTTCTTACACTGCGAACACACGGCACGCGTTTCCGTCCTGGGGAAGTTCGGAGCCGACGGCGGTGTCCCATTCAGAACAGATACCCGTTTCATCTTGCAAGCCTTGCATCTCTTGGGCGCGTTCTTGAATTGCTTATCGCGAAAAAATTCTTGTTCGCCAGAGGTAAAAACAAAATCTACTCCGCAGTCAAGGCACGTCAACAGCTTGTCCTGGAATTCCATTGAGGAAATGCTCCTTCTCGTCTGATCCGCGCCATTCCATACGCACGAAGCAGTTCGGCCTCTTTGCGCGCGGAAGCGCACAGCTTGACGCATCCCCCTCAATTGTTTTGAAGACAACCCTGGACTCGGCCCGCCACGCCTCGAAGAGGCATGGATACTGATAAAAAGGCGAAGCAACTATGCTTCGCTTGCGGCAATTGCCTTGGCAGCGATTTGGAAATCCAAGGACCGCCAACCGGGGAGGGGCGGCCCTTGATTCTATTCCTGCTCTTTATTCTTGTTCCTTGCGAGCTTTTTTGCGGCTGCGCTTTCGGGCTAACGCCTCTTTTACGCGCTTTTTCTCGCCTGGCTTGAGGTAAAAGGAGTGCCGTTTGACCTCCTTGATAATGTCTTCCTGCTGCACTTTGCGCTTAAACCGGCGCAATGCGTTTTCGAGGGATTCTCCCTCCTGCAATCTGACTTCTGCCAACGGAAACACACCCCCAAACCGGTCCTATTTGGACTGCGATAGTTATTGCAAGGTTCAGCGGCTAAGTCAAGCGAATAGAGCGGATGGGTAGCGGAGCCCTGACCTATTTCGCCTACAACTTCATTAAAATCCATCGTACACTTCGCATAAGTCCAGCAATGGCCGCTGGCGTCACAGATCGCCTACGGGAGGTTGCGGAATTTGCTGCCCTCTGGAATCGTGTGAACGGAGGCGGAAAGAGATGAGTGACACAGTTTACTTGCTATGGTTTGAGCAAGAGCGTGATGACTGCGACGATTGCGAGTTGCTTATTAGCGTCTATTCAAGTGAATCAGAGGCAAAAGCCGCAATTGCGCGGGTTATAGACCAGAAGGGCTTCGCCAGTTTTCCGGACGGGTTCCATATTTATCCCCACACACTCAACAAGGATGGCTGGAGAGAAGGCTTTATCGTTGACTAGTTTCAAAGTGCACCCTACCGAATCGATAAGGTCAAATCAAGGCATGGCAGACGTACAGAATCCCCCGTAGATGCTAGAAATTCAGCCTCAAAGCGAATTGCAGTTCCCGGGGCGCGAATGCGTTCGTCGCCCGAGTCAAACTCGTGGGGACCTGATAATAGGCGGGGAATTTGACGAACCCAAGTTTCTTGGTACTTTGTATAAATTGCACCACGTCGGTTTGCAGACCATTATCGGTCACGGTCACTTGCTGATTGTCTCGATTGAGCAGATTGAACGACTCCGCTATGAAATTCAGCTTTATTCGTTTATGGCTGAACAACGTGCGAGTCATTCGCAAGTCTGTGGTTGCATAGTCAGGCCCGACCAGCGAATTGCGTCCGATGCCTGGAAGGCGGTCGTTTTCGCCGTTGCCGTCCTGGTTCGGATCTCCCGAAACCATTACGCTCACCGGCCGCCCGCTGCCGATAGTTACGACTCCTGCAAGTTTCCAGTCGTCCACCAGCTTCTCTAACAGTCCTCCCCAATGGGGAACCAATTTAGGTTCAGCGATCCATGCAAGAACGAAACGCTGGCGCTGGTCGGTTACGCTGGGTCCCCGCTCCAACTTGGGTGAGTACGTATTTTGAACAGTTGAGACGGTTGTAACCAGGGCGTCTTGCCCGTCATCTATTGCGTGCGCATAGGTGTAGGCGAGCCGGAAATAAAAGCCGGTGGCCATTTTGCGCTGAATCGAAAGCGTGGCCCCGTGGTAAACGCTGGATGCTTCACTCTCAAATTCGTTGATAGCGCCAAGCTGCGGAATCGGCCTGGCCACAGGATTGATGCACGGTGGGAAAGAGCACGTCAGCGACGAAGTCAGCTGCAATGTCGAAAATGACTGCACATCATAATAGGTTCCTAGAAAATTGTTCCCGGAACTGTCGTAAACCGGATAACTCACATCCACCGGCGGAGGCAGATTAACGTCGCGCGCCCGAATTAAATTTTGACCGTGAACATAGGTATAAGACACCTGCGCGGTTACGTGATCCGAAATTTGTTTTTCGAGGCTCAAACTCGCCTGATGCACCTGTGGAGTTCGGAAATTAGGAGAGAAAGCCGAAATGTCGCTTTGCGTGTACTGCGCGAGACTCGCAGGAACCGCGCAGGATGGGGCCAAAGAAGCGCAACTTATCAGTGGATCAGGATACTGCGGGAAAACCTGATGATCGTAGAAGTTCGTGTTGTTCAGAAACAAATAATTCCCGGATAGGCCATTCTTACTCTCGATCGCTGCGTTGTAGATTTGCGGAATACGAGTGTAAAAAAGCCCATATCCTGCCCGCACGACCAGCGGCCGGTCTTTTCCCACGGCATAAGCGAGTCCCACGCGAGGCCCGAAGTTTTTAGGATCAAAAGGAACCTTCCCTGAATTCGGCCATAAAGGATTTGATGTCAAACCCTTTGTGGTGAAGCTCTGTAAGTCATAACGGACTCCAAGAGTCACCCCGAAATGATCGGTAACGCGAATCGTGTCCTGCATGAAAGCGGAGTATTCATTGGTGTCAGGATGCGTAACCGCTGATCCGAAATCTTGCACATAGTAATGAGGAACCTGATGAGCATAAGCCCGAAGGGAGGTTAGCTGAAGTCCGCTTTCCATCGGCGCAAAGGTAAATGGGTTGACCTTGATAGGATCAAAAATATACTCCCCGCCGAAATTCGACGGGAAGAAATCATAGATCCAAGTTAACAGTGCATCTCCGCCAAATTTCCACGAGTTGCGCCTACCGTCAAGGCTGAGGGTCTCGGCCACATGTAGCCGGTGTTGGCGGGTTTCGCGTGGCAAGATTGTTGAGCGTCCCATGCCATTCAGGATGCTGGTTATTTTGGTGAGTGGGTCGGTTGAATTGGTGTTTGACCATTCCAGATCGCGCGAATACTGCGCTCGCAAATGGCTCACCAGCCGGTTTGAGAAAGCGGTGGTCAATGATACCGATCCGGCTTCGGTATCCACGTTTTCGACGCCATTGTCGGAAATCCCATAAGTAGTTATCGGGCTGGCAGGATCAATAAAAACATTATTAGCTCCCCAGTAACGCGACGCATTGAGCCTTATCGCAAGATCATTGCTCTCAGAAAGTTTGAGATCAAATTTCAAGAAGCCGGCATTTCCCAGGAGTTGTGCAGGATACTGCCCTCCCTGTTGCGTTAATTTCGCCGCTGTTGCGAACACCAGCGATTGGTCGCTCGGCTCATAATCGCCCGGCGTAGCAGGTCCCGCCCCCGGAACCGGCGTGACTACAGAGCTGCCATTTACGAATTGCACAACCACGGGCAGATGAAATACGTGCTGATCGTATCCCGCGAAAAAGAACGCCCGGTTGCGATGCAGCGGACCTCCCACGGTGAAGCCAAATTGGTGCTGGTCGTCATGCGGCTTGAATCCCGTAAATGCGTGAGTTGCGTCGAACGCGCTGTTTCTCAAGAAATAGAAACCGGTGCCGTGAAGCTGGTTGGATCCCGATTTCGTGACCACGTTCACCACCGCACCTCCCGCTCTCCCCATTTCCGCGCCTGCTGTATTCGAAGAGACACGAAACTCCTGCACGACTTCGTTGGAAAACTGGTAGGGCGAGCGATAACGCCCCACGGCTTGCGCGAAGAAGGCGTTGTTGTCATCTTCGCCATCCACGAGGTAACTGGTTTGGAATCCGCGAATCCCTCCGAATGCGAGATCGCCATTCGATCCTGAAGTCAAGCCGCGCGGATCCTGAGTCACTCCCGGCGTCAGAAGGGCCAGATCGGTAAACCGTCGGCCGCTTAAGGGAAGGCCGGTGATCGCCCGCTCATCAATCAAATAGGAGACCGGACTTGGCTCGGTTTCGACCAGCGGCGGTTCGGCTGAAACCGTGACGGTTTCTCTCTCTCCCGCGACGCTGAGATCGAACTGAAGCTCAACAGCCGCGCCGATGTCCACATGCAGGTTGGGAGTCAATTGAGGAGACATACCCGGAGCGCTCGCGCGAGCGGAATAATCTCCCGTGGGAAGCAACTGAAATTGAAAAACGCCCACCTTGTCGCTTCTGGCGGAATAACGAAATCCGGTGGCCTTGTTCACCAGCGCGATGGGTGCGCCGACAATTCGGCGTCCCAAGGCGTCCACGACCGTGCCGCGGATTGCGCCGGTGGATGCGCCCTGCCCAAAAGCGGGCATTGTGATCGGCAATGTGACGGATAAAATCCCACCGCACAAAAAAAAGAAGACACAGCCAAATCGTAACCGCATTGGACTCCAGCCTGCTTATGGATAGGCAAGTTGAGTCGGCCTCGACGGGAGACATAGTTTGTTTACCACTACGGGCATTGAAAGTCTGTGAGAGGACGGCGTTTCTTTAAACTTTGTCCTGTACTGGGAATTTACTCGATGAATTGCGACGGCCCGAAAGCCATCGGATTGAAATGTAGCGTACAACTTTTAGGATAGTTACAGGCAACCGTTAAAACGGATAAACGATCAAAATGACACTTACAGTCCCTAGGAGGTTCATTTGAAATTGACCAATAAGCCCGCGAAATTTGGGAAGTCGGTAGTAGTTGCCGCAACCGTATGTGCTTTCTTGTTATTTCTCTCCGTCCCGCCAGCACACGGCGACGACAACAGAGATAAATGCAGGCATCGCATAGAAAAAGCCGAAGCCCGGCTCAACAGCGCGATCCAAAGACACGGCGAACGCAGCCACCAGGCGGAAGATCGCCGTCGCGATTTAAACACCGAGCGGGACCGGTGCTGGACTCAGTACCATTCTTGGTGGAATGGTCATGACAACCAATGGCACACTGAACGCGATTGGGACAATGACCACCACGACGATCATCACGATGATCACGATAACCATTGAGCGTGGGAGCAAAGCATAGAGCCTTCAACGCAGCCGGATGAACGTCCATCCTTGAGTCCCGTTCGGCTGCGTAACTTTCTTTAGCGTCCTGCGGCTAGAAGATGTGGCAGAATCCTTCGGCGGAGCCGGTCAAGGGACTGGACCGGAGACTGGAACAAAACTTTGCGAAAGCGGATACGGAACGGCGTTTGCCACGCTAATAGGCTCACTCCCAGGTCTCGCAAATGCGGCGAGACCTGGACCACCACCCAGCAGTCGAACTTCCCCACTCAAGCCAAAAGAGGGCTTGAGTGCGCCACCAGCCATTGTCGGTGGTGTTTTTGGTTGTGGTGCAACGCGAGCCAACTCCCGATTAGTCGGCTAACCTCTTTTGTTGGGGGGTACTTCCGGCTCGCATGTCACTCGGGAATTTGATTTTTGGGCTGCGGGGCGCGATAGACCCAATAGAGTCCCGCCGGGAAGGAAACCAGTCGGACCGAGTCATGGTTTTCACCATGGTACAGCGTGAAGCGATAATCCAGCCCAGCAGGTTTCAGTTCGTCGAGCAGTTTGGCGAACGCGATGGTGTCTTGATCAAATCCGAAATCATCTTTGTCGCCGACGGAAATATCCAGGCGAACCGGTGATGGCAGTTCGCGTAACTTCTGGCGCGCAGCCGAGAAAAGCAGGCGGTTATCCCAGCTCAATGCGGGGCTTGCAGCTACGATCCGTTGAAAAAGCGCCGGCCGTTGCTCCAAAGCGTAGATCGCAAACAGGCCGCCGTAAGAATGGCCCAAAAGGCCGCGGTCCGACGGAATCGTGCGATACGTGCGATCGA
>PNAR01000194.1:10515-10706 GCA_003169715.1 Acidobacteriaceae bacterium
GGGGCGCATCCGCTTCGAATAGATGTTGTTGTTCTGGAGAAAAGCCATCAGCGGAAAATGCCAGCCATCGAGAATGTAGAGCACGGGATAGGACTGGCCCGATGTGGCATAGCCACCGGGCAATGAAACAAGGAGATCATACCGTTGCCCAATCTTGGCGGACGTCAGGGTACGCTGTTCGGTGTCAGCCA
>PNAR01000124.1 GCA_003169715.1 Acidobacteriaceae bacterium
TGCTCGATTGAAAACTTCGATCCTATGGGCGTGCACACTGGCGACTCGATCACGGTTGCTCCCGCGCAGACTCTCACCGACCGCGAATATCAAGCCATGCGCGACGCGGCCATCGCGGTAATTCGCGAGATCGGCGTCGAGACCGGCGGATCGAATATTCAATTCGGCGTGCATCCCACTACCGGCCGCATGGTCGTAATCGAGATGAATCCACGAGTCTCGCGCTCATCCGCATTGGCTTCGAAAGCAACCGGATTTCCCATCGCCAAAATTGCCGCGAAGCTGGCAGTGGGTTACACGCTTGATGAAATTCCCAACGACATTACGCGCAAGACTCCGGCTTGCTTCGAACCCACGCTCGATTACGTCGTGGTGAAGATTCCCAAGTGGCAATTCGAGAAATTCCCCGGCGCAGACGAAAGCCTTGGGCCGCAAATGAAGTCCGTGGGCGAGGTGATGGCGATTGGGCGGACTTTCAAAGAAGCGCTCCAAAAGGGAATCCGTGCGCTCGATACCGGAAAGAAGATCGGATCGGAGAAAATCGAGCCCAAGATTCTCACGCAACGTCTGGTCACCCCGCATCCCGAGCGACTTTCCTACATTCGTTACGCATTACGCCAGGGACACACAGTAAAACAACTCGCCAAAATGACCTCGATGGACCCATGGTTCCTCTACCAGCTCAAAGAAATTAACGACATGCAGCTTGAGCTGGAGAAGCATCCCATGGAATCCATCCCCACCGAAGTTCTGCGCGACGCCAAGCGCATGGGCATCTCCGACGGAAGGCTCGCAGGTGTGTGGAGGCTGAACGAAAAAGGCGCCGCAGAAAAGATTCGCCATCTCCGCCGCAAACATGGCCTGAAGCCTGTTTACAAACGCGTGGATACTTGCGCGGCTGAATTCGAGAGCTTCACTCCATATCTTTACTCCACATACGAAGAAGAAGACGAAGCCACGCCGACGCAGAAGAAAAAAGTAATCATCCTTGGCAGCGGGCCCAATCGCATAGGGCAGGGAATTGAGTTCGATTACTGCTGCTGCCACGCNNCCGGAGACGGTCTCGACCGATTACGACACCAGCGATCGGCTGTATTTCGAGCCGCTCACTTTGGAAGATGTGCTGGCGGTGTGCGAGCACGAGGCATCTTCAGGCGCAGAGGTTGGAGTGATCGTGCAATTCGGCGGACAGACTCCGCTGAACCTTTCGATTCCGCTGAAATCGGCAGGCGTGAAGATTATTGGCACGTCGCCGGAATCCATCGATCTTGCCGAAGATCGAAAGCGATTCGGCAAACTTCTCGATGAACTTGAAATTCCGCAAGCTCCGGGCGCGATGGCGGCCTCGATTGAAGAAGCCGTCGCGGGCGCGAATCGCGTTGGGTACCCCGTTCTGGTGCGCCCTTCTTATGTGCTCGGCGGACGCGCCATGGTGATTGCCTACGATGAAGAGACGGTCGTCCGCTATATGAAAGAGGCGGTCGAATATTCGCAGGACCGCCCCGTACTGATTGATCACTTCCTCGAAGACGCGATTGAAGTGGATGTTGACGCGCTCTCCGACGGAGAAGATGTAGTCATCGGCGGAATCATGCAGCACATCGAAGAAGCCGGAATTCATTCCGGCGACTCTTCCTGTGTGTTGCCCGCCGTGGATATTCCAGGGCGACTGCTCGATCGGATGCGCGACTATACGTTCCGCCTCGCGAAAGCTCTCAACGTAATCGGACTGATGAATATCCAGTTTGCCATTCCGCGCAGCGAATATGGAGCGATGGGCGTCCCCGCCCGTCCCGGGGAAAGCAACGGAAGCGGTGGTAAAGTTTACGTCCTGGAAGTAAATCCTCGAGCCTCCCGCACGGTGCCTTATGTTTCGAAAGCCACAGGCGTCCCCATGGCAAAGATTGCGGCGCGCTTGATGACCGGACGCAAACTGCGCGAATTCCTGCCCAGTTTTATTGATCGCCGCGCCGATCTTGATACTGGAAATTGTTACTACGTGAAGTCGCCGGTCTTTCCGTGGAATAAGTTCCCCGGCGTGGACACGGTTCTTGGCCCGGAGATGAAATCTACGGGTGAAGTCATGGGAGTGGCTGACAATTTTGGCGAAGCGTTTGCCAAAGCGCAGCTTGCGGCCGGACAGAAGTTACCAACCGAAGGCTGTGTGTTCATCAGCGTCACTGATCATGACAAGCCGCACCTCGCCGATCTAGCCCGTAAATTTGTTGACATGGGATTCAAGCTGGTCGCAACCGCAGGCACCGCAGATGTAATTGAAGAAGCCGGAATGTCCGTCGAGCGCGTTTACAAGGTAAAAGAAGGCCGTCCCAACGCGGTGGACTTAATCAAGGGAGACCGCATTCATCTGATCGTGAATACTCCGCATGGCCCGGATCCATTTTTTGACGAGAAAGCAATTCGGCGCGCCGCCGTTCAAGCCCGCATCCCAACGATCACCACGATATCGGCGGCACGAGCGGCGGCGGAAGGCATCGCGGCTCTGCAGCGCGGAGAGGTCAATGTGAAAGCATTACAGCAGTTGCATGCGGAGCGGATCGCCAAAACCTTATCATCCTGAGCGGAGTAGCGGCGCTGCGTTGAGATTATCGGCCGTGTGTGTGCGGCCACTAGGTTGCGAAAAATTTATCTAGGCTTGGCTGGAGCAACCAAGTGTATGAGGAGCGTTGCAGTCGGGTCATTCGGGTCTGAGTTCGGATATATTCCGAGAACGCGGAGACCCTCTTTGTCATAGCTGTAGGTCACGATTTTTCCGCTATTGCCCAACCCCTGTTTGTCCCGACTGTCTTCCCTGCCGAGGAGGCGCAGGCGAAGAGGGGAGTCTGGGTCCAACACATGAAAATCTACTATTCTGCCAGACTTTCCCGCGAGGTACGGCCCAAGTCCCGCATACCAGACAACGCGGGTTATAACGCCGTCCTCTGTGTTCACGCCGAACAGGGCGGTTCCACTGGCATTTCCCACTACGATTACAGCAGATGGATTTGTCGGAATTTCCCATGTCAAACCGGCTTTCTGCACCTCTTCCCGCGCCGTCTCGACGCTTTGACCCAGGGCCACACCAAACGTGAGCAATTGAGTCGACCTGATGAATCGCAACTTCGTAAAGTCCGACTTCGTCACCTCGGTCCTCATCCCGTCCTGAGGAAGGCCCGACTTCTTGCCTGGGCCTTGCGTCTGTCCCAAAACTCCCGCCAGCAATACAATCGCAAGCAGAATTCCGGTCATAACATAAGTAAGAACGCGCTTCATGAAGACCCTCTTTGTCTTTAGATTGACTTCTTGTCTGTCAGCGATATCCTACTACGGCCCTTTCGGAGGCCGTCGTGGGAATCAACAACTCTATAGTCAAGTGCGAATGCGGCAAGACGTGGCGGCTTACCCGCGTCAAAATGCCCTACGGAGCAAGGGACTCAGACTCCGCAGCATGTACGTGTGGACGTGAGGTAATCAGTTGGAACGGCGGCCACGTTTACGTTATCGAGGAAGTGAATACGTCAGAATCCAATCTCGAACGCCGGGCCGACACGCTTTAGTTATTCAAATGTGTATTACAATATTGCCATATGAGCAACACGCTGACAATCCGCAGGCTTGGCGTAAGTTCGCCGGGATTGTCAAAGGCGGTCCTCGGGACTTATCTAGCCGCAAAGGATTTTCACGCAAGTGAAATTCCCTGGTGCGTTACAACCCCGCCATATGAGAAATACGCCCACAATTCGCTTGCCTGAAGATATGGTGGCCTGGCTGAAGGAATCCTCTCGCCGCACCGGCGTGCCAGTAGGTCGTCTGATAAGACAGCAACTTGAGTTGGCAAAAGCGAAACAAGGCAAGCAGATGTTTATGCGCCATGCAGGAACCATGAGCGCACCGCCCGATCTTTCATCGCGGAAAGGTTACTCGCGCAAGTAAAATCCAAGGGTGTTACAATTCTGCCATATGAGTAATACGCTCACAGTTCGTCTGCCAGAAGAGCTGTTGGACCGTCTTCGCGAGAAGGCTAGACGTACCGGGTTGCCGATGAGCCGCGTCGTCCGGGAGTCACTGGAGGTTTCTCTTAACGGTGGCGGGAATCAGGCTTGGCGAAGGTTTGCCGGCATTATCAAAGGCGGTCCCCGAGATCTCTCTACACGCAAAGGATTTTCACGCGGATAAAAGCCATAGCGGACACCGGACTGCTTGTCGCCTTGGCGCGGGAAAACGACCAATATCATGATTGGGCGGTTGAAGTCGCGGAGCAAATCAATTGGCCGGCTCTGACGTGTGAAGCCGTGCTGGCCGAAACAGCGTTTCACCTGCAGTCCAGCCAAAACGTATTAGGGATGTTGCGCGACAACATCGTCCGTCTTGCTTTCGATTGTGAGAGCGAAATCGAACAGCTTTACTATCTTGCCGAACGATACGCGGATCGCAGCCCTGATCTTGCGGATTTATGCCTGATCCGCATGAGCGAACTTTTTCCGCGACACTCGATCATAACCGTGGACAGCGATTTTAAGGTATATCGCCGCAAGAAGCGCGAGGTCATTCCTCTGCTGTGCCCGCCGAGGAAGTGATACGCTGAATCGGTATGCTACTCTCCGGCATTTTTCCTCCCATCACGACCCCGTACTATCCTGATGGAAGCGTCTATTTCAAAAAACTCGAACACAATGTTGAGAGATATTCGAAGACTCCCGTGGCAGGATTGGTCGTGCTCGGCTCTACGGGCGAAGCCATCATGCTTTCCGATCAGGAGCGGCGGGACGTGCTTAAGACCGCGCGCCACTCGGCCTCTCCAAGTAAAGTCTTAATAGCTGGAACGGGTTCTGAATCTTCCATAGAAACTTTGCGGCTCACCGAATATGCGGCGGAACTTGGTTATGACGTTGCTTTGGTGCGCACACCGCATTACTACAAAAGGCAGATGCAGCCGGCGAATATGCTGGCGTTTTATCGGACGGTCGCCGATCGCTCCCCTCTGCCGATCATGCTTTACAGCGTGCCTTCCCTGACGGGATATGACCTTCCCGCGGAAGTTGTCATTGAACTGGCGAATCACCCGAACATTATCGGCATCAAGGAATCAGGCGGGGACATAGAAAAAATTCGAGACATGGTGAACCGTACGCGCCAGGTCAAACACAGCGCCACCGTGACCATGACCTTCGATGCGCTGACGCCGCGCATGATGAAGCCCGCCGAAGAAGAAGAGGCCGCAAACAATAAGTCCGGAAACGGCGGCAGAGAACTGGTTTCTATTTCCGCTCCAGGCGGAAGCACTTCAGCGGCTGCCGTAGTTGAAGGCATCAAAACCCGTCAGAAAGAGGTTGGATTTCAAGTGCTGGCAGGCGCGGCAAACAAACTCCACGCTTCGTTGAATGCGGGTGCTATTGGGGCGGTCGTGGCCTTCGCGGTCGCGGCTCCCACGGCTTGCTATGAGGTGTACGCCGCGTGGAAGGACGGCGACGGCGAACTGGCGGCGCTGAAGCAGGAACGAATTGCTAAAGCCGGCGAACGATTGGTGTCGCAGATGGGCATTCCCGCGTTAAAATATGCGATGGACCTCAATGGTTACTTCGGAGGTCCATCACGCCTGCCTCTGCTTTCTCTGACTGCGGGTGAAAAGTTGGACGTCGAGCAACTGATGGCCGACATTCGGAATTAGTCGGCTCAGCGGTCCGCTGTTCGCAAAGAAAAAACAGATTCCTCGCGCCATGAAGCTGCGCTTCGGAATGACAAGATAGTTCTTTTGCCGTCTACGGTGTGTCGCCCGTGCTTCCCCAGCCCAAAAGGCATAAAATTGACTCAGGCTTACTCAGGGATAAGGAGCATTTATGGCAACCACCATTCAGCCGACAGTAATAGAGGGCGCGAAGCAACTGATCAATTACCGCACCGATAGCGGCGTTGCGGTTATCGAGATGGCCGATCCGCCGGCGAACACATATACGTATGAGATGAACCGCCAGTTGGATGAAGCGATTTTATCCGCCCGCTTCGATAACGATGTTTACGTGATCGTCCTTACGGGCGCTGGCGACAAGTTTTTCTCGGCGGGCGCGAATATCAAGATGTTGGCCAGCGTGGACCCAACTTTCAAATATTATTTCTGCCTTCATGCCAATGAAATGCTGCTTCGTTTGGAACACACGCCAAAGCTGGTGATCGCGGCCATCAACGGCCATTGTGTCGGCGGAGGCCTCGAGATCGCGATGGCTGCCGACCTGCGAATCGCCCGCAAAGACGCCGGCAAAATCGGATTGCCGGAAGTGAATCTCGGAGTATTGCCGGGCACGGGCGGAACGCAGCGCTTGTCGCGGCTGGTAGGGAAAAGCAAGGCCATCGAATTGATGGTTACCGGCAATACGTTTTCGTTTGAAGAGGCGCTGGAGTTCGGGATCATCAATGACATTTATGAGCGCGACGGTTTCATGGAAAGCATCCTGGAATACGCGCATCAGTTCTGTCCGCCCAACAAAGCCGCCAAGGCGGTGGGACGCATCAAACGCGCTGTGCAAACTGGCTGGGAGATTCCCATGGAATCCGCGCTGGCGGTCGAGCGTGAGAATCAGCAGTTATTGTTTCAGAGTGACGACGCAAAAGAGGGACTGAACGCATACGTGGAGAAGCGTCCAGCAACCTTTACCGGAAAATAACTCTTGATGTTTAAATTTCCTTAGTGAACCTTCGTGTCCTCTGTGGTTAAAAGGTTTTCCCATGCCAGGCAAAGTAGCAAAGATCGGAACCTTCAGCGACTGGGTCGGCCTGTTCGATGATTGGCGCAAAGACATCGGCGTCAATCGCGACGAGATTGCCGACTTCAAATTCGACACCCTCTACGGCGCCATCGAAACCAACGAAATCCAATTCGGAGCATTCAAGGGACGCAATAAGTGGGAAAATCTGCGGCAGGTCCCCACGCAGCAGATGCGCGACGCGCTGATTAACCTGATCGTCTATCAAGGGGACACCGAATTCGCCAGCGTCGAGCAGCAGCGAAACTTATTCGAGAGCGCGCCCACCGACTGGGATCGCCGCGCCATCACCCGCGTCATGATCGAAGAAATGCGCCACGG
>PNAR01000178.1 GCA_003169715.1 Acidobacteriaceae bacterium
GCGAAGCAGCATCTGGATGCAAGTCAGATCCTGCGCCATGCCCGCAAGAAGGACCCAAGAATTGACCGCGTGACCGTTTATCGAACTTTGAGTCTCCTTAAACGGCATGGATTGATAGATGAACTCGACCTGATGCATATGCAGGGCGAGAAGCATTTCTATGAGCGAAGGCCGCAACGCGACCACATTCACATGGCCTGCCTCCGTTGCGGCAAAATCACTGAATTTGAGAGCGGTCTTTTCGATCGGCTGAAAGGTCAGATCCAACGCGACTGTCAATTCCACATAGTGGTCACGCGGCTGGAAATCGGCGGGTACTGCTCGACTTGCCGTTCCTCAACGTCTTCCTGAAGATTTTCACTCGTTGCATGTCGTTGCAACAAACCTGAAACAGAAAATAGGACGCATCCTTGACCGGGTTAGTGCGCCCCATCTACGATTGTGTGCGTTCTTGTAGATGCAAACCTGTTGCAACTGAATGTTTTATGCTGAAACGCTGGATCATCCCGCTAGTCCTTTGTATGCCCGCAGCAGCCTTTGCGCAGGAAAGCCCCTATTTCGTTACTTATGACCATCACATGGAGGAGCCGGGCAACCTTGAGATAGAAATCTCAAGCTCAACCGATATTCCGCGCGCCGGCCAGCGTTTTTACTTTGCGCCTTGGACCGAATTCGAATATGGAGTCACCGCCCGATGGACGGCGGAAGTTTATCTTGAAGGACAATCTACATGGCGAGACAGCACGCTATTTACGGGCTGGAGAATCGAAAACCGCTTTCGAGCACTTAAGCGCGAACATTGGATCAATCCCGTTCTTTATCTGGAATACGAAAACATAAACGAGGCGGATCTAATTCAAAAAGAAATCGAAGGTGGCGCGCCCGACATTCGCTCGCCAAATTCGGCGCTGCGCGGGGCGAAAGACCACGAACTCGAAACCAAGCTGATTCTTTCCAGCGACGTTCACGATTGGAATGTTGCCGGCAATTTCATTGCGGCGAAAAACTTCTCGCAGGATGAAGGCGTCGAGTTTGGATACTCAGTCGGTTTTTCTCATCCACTCGCGACCTTGGCGTCAGGCTCGAATTGCCGGTTCTGCCGGGAAAACTTTTCCGCCGGTGCGGAAGCTTATGGCGGCCTGGGGAGCACGTTGAACTTTGGTTTGAATGATACGGCTCATTACGTGGCGCCCGTGGCTGCGTGGCTTGTCAGCGACAACATGACCCTTCGAGTTTCGCCCGGATTTGGATTGACTCGCCAAAGCAGCTCCATGTTGTTTCGCTTCGGGTTGAGCTACGAAATTCAGGGAGTGGGCGATCGCCTGGCACGGTTGTTCAAAGGCAGACCATGATGCATCGGATCATTCTTAGCGCGTCGGTCATTCTAGGAATCCTCGGTATATTGGTCGCGGAAAATCCAACTTACGTGCCTGACGCAACGTGGCACGCGCCGGATACCGCTGCGGCTCGGCTGAATCCGCTGGCGACAAGACCTGGAGCAGTTCGAGGCGGGAAAAAGCTTTTTTTGCGCAACTGTGCCGAATGTCATGGCCAGGACGGGACTGGCATGGCCAAGAAACATTCCGCTAACTTTTATCTCTCTGTGGTCCAAGAACAATCCGATGGCGCTCTTTTTTGGAAGATTACGAATGGAAATGCGGACCGCGGCATGCCGTCCTTCAGCAAGCTACCTGAGCTTGAGAGGTGGCAACTCGTGCTTTACCTTCGCATGCTGAATCAGCAACCCCTTAGTTCGACCCGCTAGGCCAGATTTAATTTGGCTCGGATTTCAGTCACAAGCTGCTCGGGAGTCTTTCTCAAGTCCACCATGATCGCGCCGGATGGTTCTTCGAGTGTTTCAAACTGACTGCGCAGAATCGCTTCGGTTGCGAAGTGTCCATGCCTGGAGAGCAGCCGCTCATAAATAACTTCGTAATTTCCCTTGAGATAAACGAACTTCACTTCGGAGCCAATATCCAGAGTTTGCCTATAGTCTCGCTTCAAAGCCGAACACGCGAGCACAACATCCTGGTGCTCACTAGACCACTCCATAATCGCGGCGCGCATGCTCGCCAGCCACGGAGCGCGGTCAGCGTCATCGAGCGCAATCCCTTGACTCATCTTTTCTTTATTTGCCGCGGAATGAAAACTGTCCGCGTCCGCGAACTTCCAACCTAGTTGCAAAGCCAACAATTTCCCAACCGTCGTCTTCCCTGCTCCGGTCACGCCCATCACGATGACGATCAATCCAGCCTCCTAGTTAGACCATCGCCAATTTTTGCTCTTGCAATATTCACGTTTATCCCTTCTTGAAAATGGGTCTTCTGGACACCGGACACATCCACGCTGAAAGATGGTCCAGACCCGGGGAACCATCGCCGTATCTCGCCATCTCGATCAAAGGCTTCATGTGCAGCCCGCAAATCTTGGTTCCATCGTCCAACTCGGCCATTCCACATTCTGTTGAGGACTGCTGTTCGGGCACGGTTCACCTCCATCGGATGCGATATTCAGAAACTCATTGAGCCAAGGTTACTAGTCCGCTGTCAAGTAAGCACCGCAGGGACAACCGCCGTCAATGCGACGCGAAAGAAAAGGAGCCGACAACCAACGCGGAAGTGTTTGCAGCGTACCTGGAGCAGGCGTACATTAACTGTCGTTAAGGAACCATGAGTAAACTTCCAGGATGAATAAAACGGGGGATACGCGATGAAGAAAATATTTCTAATCGGATTGCTGATCTCACTGCTGGCGCCCGGTCTCGCAACCGCGCAGAGCGCGCTGGATGGCACATGGAAATTCGATCTCGGTAAATCGCAATTGGCAAAAAAGCCTGACGTATATTTGCTGCAAAACGGCATATACGAATGCAAGACTTGCGCTCCACCTATTAAAGTGAAGGCGGACGGCGAAGACCAGAAAATAACCGGAGAACCGTATTACGACACCGTAAATGTAAAGGCCGTGGATGACCACACCATAATGCAAACCGATAAGAAAGATGGGAAGACCGTCATCACAGCGAAAACTACTGTCTCCCCAGACGGCAAGACGGCGCGGTTTGAATTCACCGACAACAGTGCAACCAATGCCGATCCGGTCTACGGCAAAGGAGAATTGACCCGAGTGGCCAAAGGTCCAGCCGGAGCGCATGCCATTTCCGGCTCGTGGCGAACCTCGAAACTTGAGAACTTCTCAGACAACGGGGTCACAGTCACCTTCAAATCCGAGGGCGATAGCTTGACGATGTCCAATCCGACGGGACAGAGCTATACGGCAAAACTCGATGGAACGGAAGCGCCCTACAAAGGTGATCCCGGCACCAGCAGCGTCTCGGTCAGGCGGATGGGTAAGAATGCCATCGTAGAAACCGATATGCGCGACGGAAAGCCGACCGTCATCTTGCATATGGCCGTCGCAACGGGTGGCAACACCATGACCGTCGTTGTAGATGACAAGCTCCACGGAACCACGAGCCAGTTTGTTGCGGAGAAACAGTAATTTGTTCGAGGAGATCGGACGCAACGCGACTCACACCGGCAATTCAGGGACCAGCGACAATCCTCGAATGTTCCAGGAGAGATGATGGACACCGCTTGTAGTCGCGAGAACGGCGGAACGGCCGGGAGCGAACGCCAAGCCAACCAGGCCCGTGCCCGCAACTTCGAGCGACGC
>PNAR01000299.1 GCA_003169715.1 Acidobacteriaceae bacterium
GAAGATCATTACGGCGACATGGATTTTAAAGTCGCGGGAACTAAGGACGGCATCACCGCTCTTCAAATGGACATTAAGGTCGGCGGCATTACGTCGCAGATCATGCGCGAAGCCCTCTCTCAGGCGCAACGCGGACGTTTGTTCATCCTCGACAAAATGAACGAAGCCCTCGCCGGACATCGCGAGAAGGTTTCATCGTTCGCCCCTCGTATTTACACTCTGCAAATTCCGGTAGACAAAATTCGCGACGTGATTGGGCCCGGCGGCAAAATGATTCGCAGCATCATCGAGCAAACCGGCGTGAAGATTGACGTCGAAGACTCCGGCAAGGTTAATGTCGCTTCGAACGACGAGACTTCCGCCAATAAGGCGCTGGAAATTATTCGTAATCTCACAGCGACTGCCGAGATCGGCAAAACTTATCTGGGCACGGTCTCACGGCTCGCCGACTTCGGTGCGTTTGTCGAAATCCTTCCGGGCACGGATGGCTTGCTGCACATCAGCGAGGTCGCCGAACATCGCATTAAGGACGTTCGCGATGAATTAAAAGAAGGCGATCAGGTGCTGGTGAAAGTGCTCGCCGTGGAAGGCAATCGCATTCGTCTATCTCGCAAAGCGATTCTGAAAGAACAGCGCGCGAAAATGGGCGGCGGTGAAGCGCCTCCGGAAAACGGAGCGGAGCCGACAAACGGCGACGCACCTGCCCCAGCACCGGCATTGACGATCGAAGGCGGCGGCGATTTTGCCGACGATGAGCCGAACTTCAATCGAGACGCAACCGCTCGACCCGTTGGTACCGGCACTGGGCCTTCGGGAGATCGTGATCGCGGCGGTGATCGCGGACGCGGTGGCCGCCCCGGAGGCGGTGGCGGAAGAGGCCGAGGACGCGGCGGGCCAGGTCGTGGCGGACACGGTGGTGGCGGCGGGCGCGGCGGTCATGGTGGTGGTCACGGCGGTCCCAGACACTAGACTAAACGGCTCTGGCCTTGTGAGTTGTGAGACAGCGGGAGTGACAGAAATAAGTACATCGCATTGCGCAAGGTTGCTGGGTTCCGCAGCCGCTGTGCTCCTGTTTGGTATGGGTCCGTTGCTTGGCCAGACACCGGTTGCGCGGCGCAAAATACTTACGCCGGAACAGGTGCAATTCCAGGCGCAGGCAGCACAATGGCGACAGCGGCGCAATACGCTTCGGGACCAAGCGCAAGCTGCGCTCGACGCGGAAGTGGCGCGCGAAAAGACTGGCGACTGCCCCGACGCAACCAGCACCGTCGGAGAGGAAGAATGCCTTGGAGCAGAAATAGCAAAGACGAAGGAAAACTACGCTACATTTGCGGGAGCGATCCGGGCGATGCTGGCGTCCCCTTATCCCACAATGCCAGGACAGCAGCCGGTTACCGGCCCCACCGGCACGCCGCCCACAGCAAGTGAAAATGTTGTGGAGTTCGACCGGTTGGAGGCCGAATCCAAACTTTACCGCGAGCATGCTGTCGCGGCGGCACACAACCAATTCAAAGGCGGCACTGAGGCGCCAGTCTTCGCCGACGAGGCCGAGCAAAAGCTCCTGCGGCTGCATTTCCAAGAGATGGCATTTGTGTACGGCGAAGAGTTGTCAAACCCTTGATGAACTGCCGTTGCGCATCTGCTCGGCCGTAACCCCGATGCTCGAAGGGAGCAACGGCTGTGGCATATCTACAGCAGATTAATCCGTTCGCGAAATTGATCCCCCATTGGGCCGAGAGCCTTACTTCGAAGTCTTCCCAGGAACCGCATGCTTTTTGAGCCACTCATTAGCCTGTTGTTGAGCGGCGGCTACCTGGCTGCGCGACATTCTTGCAGCGAGAACATCTACGCGATATTTACTGGCCGTGTCTCCCCCGGCTTCTGCAATCGCCGACCAGAAATAGGCTTTCCCTAAATCCTGCGGAATGCCTCTTCCGGCCCAGTAATAAGCGCCCAGCGTGGCTTGGGCGATCACGTGTCCTTGTTCAGCTGCCATGGTAAACCAACGAACGGATTCTGTGTAGTCTTGTTGAACATCTTCGCCAGTAGCATAGCGCGCGCCCAGATCGAATTGAGCGTTGGGATCGCCGTTAACCGCCAGTTGCCGCAACTTCCCGAGGCTGGTAGTTTGGGCAACGACTGATCCTTGAGTTTTTCCATCCTGTTGTGCAGAGGACTGACGCTGTCCGGTTCTGGAAACACTGCGGGATAACCCGCCGGATACGATCAGCCACAGCAAAACAACAACAATAATTATTCCGAGAGCTGCTGACAGCCATTTGCGAAGTGGCGAGGAGGGGGCATCAATCAACTTTTCGATCTGAGCCGGAATCTTAAATTCGGCGGGCAACTGCCCTGCTTGCAATGGTTGGACGGATCTCGCGTCGGCGCTAACCGTCGTTCCGGCGACCGTGGCTCCGATGCCTCCCACTTGCGCCCGCCCCGTTTCAACGCGGTCCGCGTCTGCGCGCCCTGTTTCCGTGCGATCCGTTTCAGTACGATCCGTTTCAGTACGATCAAGGGACACGCCGACCATGTGCGCAAGCCGTTCCAGCGTTTTCTCTTCATTCGCACTAAAAGCGCGGGCGTCCGGCGAAAATACCTCCAGAATCCCGACAACCGCATCGTCACGCCTCACAGGTGTCGCAATGATTGACCGGATCCCTAACATGCGGCAGCCTTCCCTATCTACGCGCAAGTCGGTTTCAGCGTCATCGCAACGAAGCGTTTTGCCGCTGCGCACACATTCCCCGGAAAAACCGGACCCAACCTGTAACTTCGCACCCAATCCCGGCGCATCCGAACCTGCGCGGGCCCGGCAGATCATTTCGTCTGCCCCCGAATGTGTGGCAAGAGCGATCGCGGCTCCCGATGCATGGGTAAGAGAAAGAGCGCGGGCGGCCAGAAGCTGCAAAGCCTTGCCGAGATCGGTTCCTGTTAACTCCACTTCCCGCTTGACTGCCACCAGCGCACTTAAGACGGAGGAATAATCGCCTGGAATGAAAAGTTCAGGCTCTTTGCTGGAAGCGGCAAGCGCAGCTCTGGTCTGCTCGGGCGATTGTTTAACAGATTCATGTTTTACTGATTCGCGTCTGACAGATTCGCGCCTTACAGACTCCCACCTTGGCTCGGGACGAGATGATGTTTGCGCCCGCACGGGTCGCGGACCAAACTCAGTGGGACTTTCGTTTTCTGGCTGATTCTCGCCCGCCGCCGCTGCATGGGTCGCCAGCCACTTCCTCAGTTGCTCCCGCGAAGCTTCGGTAATGTCGCGAAAGTGAATGCCGTTTCGACCGCGTTTATCTGACCAGATCACCACTCCAGGTGTGGAGATGAACCCGCCAGTCTCCATCAGATCCAGAGACAAAGTGAGCATCGAATTCGGCTTGAGCGGTATAGAGGTTTGAATGCAGGCCCCGTCCTCGGTCAGGTCAAGGACTTCGATTACGTCGAAACCTTTGTCGGCTAAGGTATCCGTCAAACCCGCGTGCGCCGGCAGATGCACTTTTTGACGCACCCTGCTGCGGTTATTATTCAAAGAGGAATGTTGTTTGCGGCCGACTTCCACCGATTTGGCTCCGGACCCTTGCATAGCAGCTTAGCCCATCTTAACTCACGCCGGAAGATTGAATGGTTAGAAAGCGCTATGGCTGCATTCCCAATTGCCAGAATAAAAACGAATAAACATCGGTGCCTTCGTCAATTTGTTTGGTGATTGGCTTTCCTATTCCATGTCCAGCTTTGGATTCGATCCGGAGAAGAATAGGCCGGTTACGACTGCGTCCATTGGCGGCTTCCGCCTGCATCAGCGCGGTCATTTTCTTGGCGTGCATTGGGTCCACCCGTGTGTCGGACTCCGCGGTAGTAAATAGAACCGACGGATATTCGACGCCCGCCTTCACGTGATGATAGGGGGAATAGGCATAAAGCCACTCAAATTGCTTGGCGTCCTCGGCCGTACCATATTCCGGAATCCAAAGTTTTGCGATTTGAAAGTTTTGATATCTCAACATATCGAGCAGCGGAACCTGGCAAACCACGGCTCGAAAGAGATCAGGACGTTGTGTAAATGCCGCGGCAACCAACAAACCACCGTTCGATCCGCCCTGGATCGCAAGATGATTCTTGTCCGTATA
>PNAR01000082.1 GCA_003169715.1 Acidobacteriaceae bacterium
GTCGTAACAGTACGCCGGAAAACGATTCTTCTCGTAAAAATCACCAGAAATCGTTTTGGCGTACAAGCTATTCAACCTCAGAACCTTCTCCTGGGTAGCTGGAGAACCTGTGATTGCATAGTTCCGTGCCAGCGCTGAAACCCACTGGCCAAAAGTGCAGGCCGGCGCGAAGCCAACATCCACGGTGTCAGGGTCATAGTCGGGATCGTAGTGATACCAGCCGCCCAGATCCGCTCCTGGCGCAGATTGCCCGGCCATCTGGCGAAACGGTTTGAGTAAACTGTCCTCACTAAGCCCCATCAATACCGTGTGCGTTTCGTGCAGTTGTTTTTCGTGCAGCTCGCTGGTCAAGGTGACGTCGCGGTATCCGAACTCTTTGAGCGGCGGTGGGGAAGTCTCGACCGCAACTGAAAATTTAAGGTGGGAAGTCACAGCTCCCGCGGTGGCCAGCGAGGTAGACTGCACAAATGCTCGTCGCGAAATTCTGCGGGAGAAGATCATGCTCCCTTTCTTATAGCCCCAACGCGGTTTTGTCTACACAATTTCAAGATGGGGCATAAGGCGGTAAGATGCCGTGGCTATTGATCACGATGAGGAGTCAGTCATGAACCTAATTCCCAAGGCGGGTCGAGATCTATTGTTCCGCTCTAACCTGCTGTTCCTGGCATTGCTGATCATGGCCGCCCCGGCAACGTCCCAGAGCCAGCGGCAATTGCATCAGTCCCGCACTGAAGTCGAAAAGCGCGTCGAAGCGTTGCTAAGTAAAATGACGCTGGAAGAAAAAATCACTCTGATCGGCGGCATCAACGATTTCTATATTCGTGCTCTTCCAAGTCTAGGGCTACCCACATTGCGCATGTCTGATGGACCGTTAGGTGTCCACGATTACGGCGAGACTACTGCCTACCCGGCGGGAATTGCTTTGGCTGCTTCCTGGGACGCCGATCTGGCCAAGCGAGTTGGCGCCCGCATGGGCCAGGATGCGCGCGCCCGTGGCGTTCATTTTATCCTCGGACCGGGCATGAACATTTATCGCGCTCCCATGAACGGCCGGAATTTCGAATACTTTGGCGAAGATCCTTACCTGGCATCGCGTATGGCTGTTCCATTTATCGAGGGAATTCAATCGCAAGGCGTGATTGCCACAGCAAAGCATTTCGTAGCGAACAATATGGAATATGGCCGCATGGACCACAGCTCCGATATGGACGAACGAACTCTCCGCGAAATTTACCTTCCAGCGTTTGAGGCCTCCGTAAAGGAAGCGAAAGTGGGCGCGCTTATGGATGCCTACAATCTCGTCAACGGTGCGTATATGACGCAGAACGGTTATTTGAACAACGAGGTCGTCAAGAAAGAATGGGGATTCGACGGCATCATGATGTCCGACTGGGAAGCCACACACGATGGCATTGCCGCAGCCAACAACGGTCTCGATCTGGAAATGCCATCAGGGGCGTTCATGAACCTTCAGAAATTGGGCCCCGCGATACAACATGGCGAAGTTTCAGTAGCCACCATCGACGACAAAGTCCGGCGCATCCTGCGAAAGGCCGTGGAGTTTGGTTTTTATGACCGGGATCAGGCGGATCGAACGATTCCTTTGTACAGTCAGGACGGAATCAACATCTCGCTTGAAGAGGCGCGAGCCGGGATCGTTCTTTTGAAAAACGATAACAATTTGCTGCCACTCGACAGCAAGAAAATTAAAACCATCGCGGTGCTTGGACCAGATGCCTATCCTGCGGTGATCGGCGGCGGAGGAAGTTCGCTGACGAAGCCATTCCATTCCATAAGTTACCTGGAAGGTATAAGCAATTTTCTCGGCAAAAATGTTCGTGTGCTGTATATCGACGAGCAGCCCGTCATTGACGACCTAGTGGGGCACACACGATTCGAATCGTCTCCGGGAGGTCCACAAGGCCTGAAGGGTGAGTATTTCAACAATGACAATTTGCAAGGTGCGCCCGCCTTGGTTCGCACCGATGAACGAATCGACTTTCACTGGGGTAACGGAAGTTACAAGGATGGAGAGCCTGTTGATCACTTCTCGGCGCGTTGGACTGGGTATTTCGTACCGCCGAGCGAGGACGACTATAAATTTTATGTCTCTGCCGATGATGGAGTCCGGTTGTATATCGACAATACACTGGTCATCGACGACTGGAAAAAACATGGTGAAACCCTGAACACCTACGCGATGCATCTCCAAGCAGGCGAGCCACATGACATTCGCTTGGAATATTTCGAAGATACCGGAACAGCTACCGCCAGGTTTGGAATCGCGGCTGCCACGCGGCCCATTGGTGAAGCTACCAAGGCGCTTGCGGCGAATGCGGATGCTGTGGTTTTATGCGTGGGATTTGATTCGAACAGTGAAGGAGAAGGGGGCGACCGAACGTTTCGCTTGCCGGCCGGACAGGATGCTTTCATCGAACAGATTGCGGGTGTAAACAAAAATGTCATCGTTGTTTTGACCGCTGGCGGAAACGTGGACATGACACGGTGGATCGAAAAAGTTCCGGCGCTGTTGCATGCCTGGTACCCGGGACAGGAAGGG